>SKUL01000366.1 GCA_007129985.1 Flavobacteriales bacterium | reverse complement strand
ACCAGGTTGGAATGGGGTAGTCGTTCAGCAGCTTTTGGATGATATGCGCAAGGCTTACAATGCTGATTCCGATTCCGGCAAAGAGAAACAGGAAAAAGGTGCCGTTGATGCGCTCCCAGAATGCCTTCCAGCCTGATTGACGCAGCACCCGAAAGGCTTCCATGTTTATCTGCGCAATGCTCGATAGCAACTCCTCATAAATACCTGTAATGAAGGCGATGGTACCCCCGCTTACCCCTGGAACCACGTCGGCGGCACCCATCGCCAGACCTTTGGCGGTGAGAAGTAACTTTTGAGAAAGCGATCGGCTCACAGTGTTCAGTATTTTTCCATCAGAGGGTCAATGCGCTCAGCCCACGCCATAATACCGCCTTCTAAATTGTACACATTGTCGAATTCGTGGTTTTGATACAGCGCTGCTACGGCAGCTTTGGCGCGGTCTCCACCTTTGCAGTGCAGCACAACGGGAATGTCTTTTCTCAATTTGTGCAATTGGTTAAGCAAATCGCCCAATGGAATATGCTCGCTGTTCAGGCAGCAAATGTCGCGTTCATACGCCTCTCGCACATCAATAATCTGAAGGGGAGAGCCCGATGAAAGTCTTTCCCGTAATTCTTCTACCGTAATGGTTTTCATTGGATTTGTTTCAGTTTTTCGCCCACCTCTTCAGGTAAATGGTCGAAAAAGGTGTCACCCCTAAGGCCCAACCTAAGCGACTCGAGCGCAATCACATCATGGGGGCCAATATTGCCGAGGTTGACGTTGGCTCCAATCAACTTGATGAACCACACCTGCTGCGGCTTCTGGGGTGCTTCCCACAAAATGTCCTCAGCCTTAATTTTATTGAGAATCTTGTTTACCAACATGCTGTGTGCTGTTCCATTAGGGCGGTAGATTCCTACATTTCCGCTTTCGCGCGCTTCGGCAATCACTTTCCACGAACCCGCCTTGAGCTCATTGCTCATCATGCGCACCCACTTGGCAGGGCTGATCAGAATGCCTTCTTCCTTGGAGCCAACTTCAGACAGAACAGTATGGTCTTCGGCCAATTTCTTGATGTAGCCGCACTTTTCCTTGTGGTCGATTTCAATGGAGCCATCCGAAACTTCAGCGCAGTTTATTTTGAATTTCTTCAGCAACTTTCTGTAGTCGTCAAACATACCACGAGCAACAAAAGCTTCAAACAAGGTTCCACCGAAATACACTTTCATGCCGGCTTCGTGGTAAATGGCAATTTTCTTCTCCAGATCCGAAGTAATCATCGAGCTGCCAAAACCAAATTTCACGAGGTCGCAATAGGAGGCCGAAGAAGCCACAAAGTTCTCAGCTTCTCTCCAGCTAAGTCCTTTGTCCATCATCATCGTTAGTCCGTTTTCACGGGGCTGAGCGGTTCGCTCGGGTATGTAGGGTAAGGTAAAATTCATGCTTTTGGTTTGAGCGACCCCGTCTGAATGGCAAAGGCCGCACAACTTGATGCCTCGGGGTTATCTTTTAGGAATTGCGCCAGTCCTTCGGGGTCATTTTGAGCCGCCAAAGATAGTAACTCCCCAACTTCTTCAGACTTTGGTTTGTTTTGGCCGTACCAGATCATGCGGTACACAAGGTTCCACTCGTCGGGATTCAGACTAAAGCCTCTTGCAAGTACTTCATAGGCCTCTGCAAATTTTCCTGCTTCAGCGAGAAAAGCACCATAGTCTTCCCAGGTGTCCGCTTGTAACTCGTCTAATTTGAGTGACTGCTTAAATGCTTTTACAGCAATCCTTTCGCGTTTGTTTTTAACCGCCCACATGGCGTACATGTGCCAGTATGCTGCTGATTGCGGACAAACTTTCAGTGCTTTTTTGTACCAGCGTGCCGAGGCTTCCTGCTCATCCAGCATTTCGTTGACCACGGCCATTCCAATCATGGCATCGGTAAATGAGTCGTCAATCTCCAAAGCATGCAGGTAGTGCTCAGACGCTGATTGCAGGTCGTTCATTTTCTCATAGCACTCGCCGATGTAGCACAAAGTGTGGGCACCAATACCTTCTGAAGCCATCACTGCTTCGAATTCTCGCACCGCTTCCGGGTAACGCTCAAGTTGAATCAGTGAATTGGCCCGATTGTACAGGGCGAGCGTGTAGTCCTCGTCTATGGCCAGGCAATAATCGTACGCCTCCATGGCCTTTTCGTAGTCCTCCAGCTTGAACAAGGTATTACCCAAATTATACCACGCAGTCACTGAATAGGGTTGATTGTCAATAAACTGCTGGTAAAACAACACAAGGTCTTCCAGCTTGTTCATGGATTCGTAGCAATGCGCCAGCTCATGAAGGGCTGCTTCATTGTTGGGGTTGATGGCGAGCGCCTCCTGTAAACTTTCAATGGCACTGCTGAAGTCTTCAAGATTTTCCTGTTCGAAAGCGATGTCGAGCAGAATTTCATCCTTGAAATCACCGCTCAGTTCTTTGGCAATTCTGAGGTTTTCAATAGAGCGGTTATGGTCTTTCATTTGGGCGTGGATGCCGGCCTTCAGGTAAAAGAGTTCTTCGTTTTGCCTGTCCACTTTTTGAACCTCGTTAATCAGGTGCAGCGCCAAATCCAGTTCTCCGTGTACACTGTGCACGCGTGCAGCCATGAGTTTGAGGTCAACAGATTGGGGGTGAATGCGACGGGCAACCGACGCTGCCTTTTTGGCCTGGCTGTGCTCGCCCTGCTCAAGGAGATAATCTATGATGGTTTCGAACTCATGAACATCGAAGTACGGAACCTCGCCCCGGTTTAACGCGTGCAAAAATCGCGTGATGCTCTCTTGTTCGTCTGCGTGAAAATCATCTGAAAATTCCGTCATGCGGTTTAGATTCGGTCGCTAACAAATGTAATCAATCCACCTGTGCCGCGCACGGCATTGGGTTTTATTTTCCACAAGGGGTTTTTGAATAACTCGCATCGGCAGGTTTCAACACGGAACGGTACCTTTGTGCAAATATTTCGCGGCATGACGTTAATTAAATCCATTTCAGGCATTAGAGGCACCATCGGTGGCCCTGTTGGCGATAACCTCACACCCATTGATATTGTCAGATTTTCAGCTGCATATGGGCAATGGCTCAAAAAAAGACATGCCGGTGTGTCGTGCAAGGTGGTGATAGGGCGCGATGCTAGAAAAAGCGGTGCCATGCTCTCTGCTTTGGTTTCTGCTACGCTTCAGGGCATGGGCATAGATGTGCTGGATGCCGGCTTGAGCACCACCCCCACAGTGGAAATGGCCGTGGAGCGCGAAGGAGCGCAAGGAGGAATCATTCTCACCGCCAGTCACAATCCCGGCCAATGGAATGCTCTAAAACTGCTCAATGAACGGGGCGAGTTTATCTCCGGTCAGGATGGGGCAGAGGTGTTGGCTTTTGCTGAAAAGGAGGATTTCGGCTTTGCAGAAGTGGAGGCGCTGGGAAGCGTGCAAGAACTGGAAGATGCCATCGAATCTCACATTGATGCCATCGTGCAACTGCCTCTTGTAGATACTCATACCATCGCAAACGCCAACCTGAAAGTGGTGGTTGACGGGGTTAACAGCACCGGCGGACTTGCACTTATTCCACTGCTTGAGCGATTGGGCGTGGACGAAGTCATACCCATGTATTGCGAGCCTACCGGGGAGTTTCCGCACAACCCCGAGCCCTTGCCTGAGCACCTCACCGAAGTTTCAGCCAAGGTGGTTGAAAGCGGCGCAGACCTCGGCATTGTGGTTGACCCTGATGTAGACAGACTCGCTTTGATTTCCGAAGACGGAACCATGTTCGGCGAGGAATATACCCTTGTGGCGGTGGCTGATTATGTGCTGAGCCGCAACCCGGGAAATACGGTGTCAAATCTTTCATCCTCTCGTGCCTTGCGCGACGTAACAAGAAAGTACAACCAACAATACCGCGCAGCAGCCGTGGGCGAAGTGAATGTGGTGGAAGCCATGAAACACAGCAACGCAGTTATAGGTGGCGAAGGAAATGGCGGAATCATTTACCCTGAGCTTCACTACGGCCGCGATGCCATGGTTGGAATTGCACTCTTTTTAAGCCATATGGCGCGTTCCGGTAAAACTGCGTCGGATCTGCGTAAGGCTCTTCCGGCATACTACATGACCAAGCGCAAAATTGAACTGAAGCCCGGAATGGATGTAGATGCGCTACTGCTTACCATCAAAGACTCCTACAAAGACCTTGAGCCCAATACCACCGACGGCGTGAAAATTGACTTTGAAGATGGCTGGGTGCATTTGAGGAAATCCAACACCGAGCCCATCATCAGGATTTACAGCGAAGGAATTTCAGAGTCGAAAGCAATCCAATTGGCCGATGAAATTGGCCGTCGCATTCAGGCGGAAATTGGGTAACTTCGCAGTAATTCTGCCAATAACACTGCTCAAAATGAAGGTTTATCTCGATAACGCTGCCACCACACCGCTCGATCCGGAGGTGCTCAAAACCATGTTGCCCTTTCTGGAAAACGAGTTCGGGAATCCTTCATCAAGCCATCAGTTTGGCCGACGGGCGCGTGCCGGAATTGAAACCGTGCGTCGCCGTATTGCCGCTTCATTGAATTGCACCCCAGCTGAAATCATCTTCACTTCCGGAGGAACTGAGGCCGATAACATGGCCATTCACTGCGGAATTTTCGACGCGGGGATCAAGCATTTTATCAGCGCGCGCATTGAGCATAAGGCAGTTTTGAGTACGCTGGAGCGCTATGCGGACCGTGGTCTCATCAAATTGTCGTTTGTGAATCTCACCGAAGTGGGGCACGTGGATTTAAACCACCTCGAAGAGTTGCTGCGCGAAGCGGGTGAACGCTCGTTCGTGTCGCTCATGCACGCCAATAATGAAATCGGAAACCTTACCGATATACACGCAGTGGGAACCTTGTGTCGTAAGTACGACGCACTTTTTCACTCCGACACGGTGCAAACCATGGCGCATTACCGTTTTGATTTGAAGGAACTTCCTGTAGATTTTGTAACCGCTTCGGCGCACAAATTTCACGGCCCTAAAGGAGTCGGCTTTCTCTATGCCCGAAACCCGTCGCAGTTGCAGCCCTTGATTGTGGGTGGCAGCCAGGAACGCAATCACCGTGGCGGCACCGAAAATCTTTACGGTATTGTAGGGTTGGGTGCGGCCTTTGAAAGGGCCTGGGCTCACATGGACGAGCACCAGCGCCACATTACTGCACTTAAAAACAAAATGCGCAAACTACTGGAGGAGCAGGTTCCCGGAATAGATTTCAACGGTTGTGCAAATCAATCGCTTTACACGGTGCTAAATGCCCGCTTTGCTGATTGCAGCAATGCCGAAATGTTTCTCTTTATGCTTGACATAGAAGGTGTAGCGGTGTCTGGAGGAAGCGCGTGTAACAGTGGAGCCACCACGGGTTCGCATGTGCTTCAGGGTGTGTACGGCATGATGAAAAATACCAGTGTCCGCTTCTCTTTCAGTCGCTTCAATACTGAAGAAGAGATTGAATACGCAGCCGACAAGGTGCGTCAATTGTGTCCTGTACCTGCTTAATCAGGCGCTGCTGAAAAGTGTCGAAAATTTGATTATCAGCTACTTAGAGCGTCATTGAGTAATCAATCTGCACGTGTTTTGAATGACAGAGTCTAAAAAGGTTGCAGTTATGACCCTGTATCTTCGACTAATCAGCTGTACGTCGTCTGCTTCACCGTCTGCAACTTGCAGTATATCAATACAGATGCGTTTTGTCGGTTCTCAGCCAACGCACATCTGATTTTTTCAGCAGACCTAATCAGGCTTCTTTTTCTTCGCTGTTTTCTACCTTTTCACCGCCGGATTTTCCATTGTCGTTGGTGGATTTGTTGCCATTATCCGGGTGGTAGCCAAAGAGCTGATTGCTTTTGATAATGGTATCCACGAAGTTCGGAACCATGGGTTCCCAATTCGGCTCTCCTTCGCGAATCATCCGCAATACCTCGCGCGATGAGATTTGAAGAACGCTATCGTCGTGGTCTTCAATATCCACAATCCTTCCGTTGTACACCAGATAGTCGTAAAGAGGTTTAATACGCGGGTGAACAGGGAAGTTTTTGGTGGTAATTAGCTCACTGTCATCGCTTTCGCGCCGTGGGTAAAGGTAAATTTTCAGGTCGCGGGTAAAGAGAATTCCAAAGGCTTCCAGAATGCCACCTTTCAAATCACGGTAGTATTTTTCGTTGAAAAGAGCCAGCAGGTTGTCCACACCCATGATTAGACCCATACGGTTCTTGGTGTGGTGAGAGAAGTAATCAACCAGCTTGTAGTATTCCTGGTAATTGGAAATCAACACAGTTTGCCCAAGTGTACAAAGAATATCGGCGCGGTCAATGAAATCCTGTTCATCAATTTCACCGTCGGCACTGAGGTTATTGAGAGTGATTTCGAACAATACCTGAAGCTTTTCTTTGTCAACCCGCGGCTCGGTTACAAACTTATTGTAGCCCTTCAGAATCATGTCGAAATTGACCTTTGTTACCGGGCGGAAACTACCGCGAATAGTCAGGATGTTCTTTTTGTAGAGCACATCAGCAGCCTGCATATTGGTGCGGTCGGGGTTGAAAATAACCGCGTCGGTCATGCCGTTTTTAACGAGCTGTAAACTCAGAATTCGGTTGTCCACATTGGCAAAATCGGGCCCGTCCATCTGCACCATGTCAATCTCTACCTGGTCGCGGTTGAGGTTGTCGTACAGTGACTTAAGAAGCTCTTTGCTGTTGTTGTGGTAGAAGTAGCAACCGTAAATCAGGTTTACGCCAATCACACCGATGGTTTCCTGCTGCAAGCCGGATTCGGGCTCGTGCAAGCGAATGTGAACCACCACGGTATTTGGCTCTTTGTCGGCAGCGGTCTGAAATTTCATCCCCATCCAACCATGCCCCTGAAACCGTTTTTGAAAATCAATGGTTGCCATGGTGTTGGCAAAAGCAAAAAAGCGTTTAGTAGGGTGCTTCTCTCTGCTTAGGCGCTCAATAATAAGCTGGTACTCGTGGTCTAACATCTGGCGCAAGCGCGGTTCGCACACATAGCGCCCAAACTTTTCACGTCCGTAAATCGCGTCACTGAAGTCCTTGTCGTAGGCCGACATTGTTTTGGCGATGGTACCGGAAGCTCCTCCCGCCCGGAAAAAGTGGCGCACCACTTCCTGACCGGCTCCAATTTCAGCGAAAATCCCGTAAATCTCAGGATCGAGGTTAATTCTAAGTGCTTTTTGCTTTGGGGATAGAATGACGCGCTCCACAGTTCAGGTTTTGCTTTTGACAAAGGTACAGGCTTCGCCGCAATATCAAATTTTTTAGGATTATTTTTGGCCTTCTTCATCACGCAAATCACAGTAAATGAAAGTTGTTTTCACAGGAACAGGTACTTCGCAGGGGGTTCCTGTTATTGGTTGTAGTTGTCCGGTTTGCACTTCTGATGACCCCCGCGATAAACGCCTGAGAACATCTGTGTACGTGGAGATGGACAATGGCCACAATATTTCCATTGATTCGGGGCCGGATTTCCGGCAGCAAATGTTGCGGGCCAGGGTACGTGAGTTACACGGGGTGCTTTTTACCCACGAGCACAAGGATCACGTTGCCGGTATGGACGATGTACGATCGTTTAACTTTCTGATGAAAAGGAAGGTAGATGTGATGGCCACTGCTGCGGTGGAAAAGGCCCTTCGCCGTGAGTTTTACTACGTGTTTGAAGAGGACCCATATCCGGGTGTGCCGCAAATCAACCTCATTCCCATCACCGGCCAGCCGTTTGATTACCACGGGCAACGCATTGTGCCCATTCATGTGCTGCACCACCGCATGCCCGTACTCGGTTTTCGCATCAACGATTTTACCTACATCACCGACGCCAACTACATTTCCGATGAGGAGAAGGAAAAGGTTTATGGCTCGGAAGTACTCGTGTTGAACGCCCTGCGCAAACAGAAGCATATTTCGCATTTCAATCTGGAAGAGGCGCTTGATCTGGTAAAAGAGTTGAAACCCAAAAAGGCCTACTTCACACACATTTCGCACCTGATGGGTAGACACGCGGATGTGTCGGCCGAGCTACCCGAAAATGTAGAACTGGCTTACGACGGACTGGAACTTTATCTCTGACAAGGGTCTAAACGGCCATCGTTGTAGATGGCAAGCGCCCGACCTCTCAGGCTTT
>SKUL01000262.1 GCA_007129985.1 Flavobacteriales bacterium | reverse complement strand
TTGCGGCCCTGTGCGACAACCTGAAACGCATCAACACCATCGTGCTCGATTTGAACCGCGATATGTGGACCTACATCTCGATGGACTATTTCAAGCAGCAAATCCGCGAGGGCGAAGTTGGCTCGTCGGCCATGCCGCACAAGGTGAACCCCATTGATTTTGAAAATTCTGAAGGAAACCTCGGCGTAGCCAATGCCCTGCTGGAACACCTGGCCGCCAAATTGCCGGTTTCCCGTTTGCAGCGGGACCTGACGGACAGCACTGTGTTGCGCAATATCGGAATGCCCATGGCGCACATGCTCATAGCCTACAAAGCCACGCTCAAAGGACTCAATAAGTTGCTCATCAACCGCGACGCCATTGACGCGGACCTCGAGAACAACTGGGCCGTGGTGGCAGAAGCCATTCAAACCGTGTTGCGTCGTGAGGCCTACGAAACTCCCTACGAGGCACTCAAATCCCTCACCCGAACGCACGGCAAAATCAACAAGGCCGCCATTGCAGACTTTGTGGACTCGCTCGAAATTGACCCCGAACTGAAAGAAGAGCTCAAGGCTATCACGCCGCAGAATTATACCGGCATCAATCAGCTCTAAAATGCGAAAGCTGAAGCACATCATTGGTTTTGCGCTCCGGTACAAGGGATATGCGCTGCTCAATGTGCTGTGCAACATTCTGTATGTGGTGTTTAACCTCTTGTCGCTCCTGCTTTTTATACCCTTTTTGCGCCTCCTTTTCAGCGAGCAGGAAATCACCTACGAGAAGCCCGCATTTTCATTCAGCACCGAGTGGGGCGAGCAATACTTCAACTACCTGATGGGTAGCTTTGTGCGCGAAAACGAAAAACTCGATTCGCTGCTCTTTATCTGCTTTGTGGTGCTGCTGCTTTTCTTCCTGAAAAACCTGTTTCGCTACCTCGCCATGTTTTTTCTGGCTGCGGTGAGGCATGGCGTGGTGCGCGATCTTCGCGAGAGCCTCTTTAACCGAACCATGGATTTGCCGCTGGGCTACTTCAGCGAGGAGCGCAAAGGTGATTTGATAGCCCGCCTCACCAACGATGTGCAGGAGGTTAACTACAGCGTAATGAGCGGATTGGAGTTGCTTTTTCGCGACCCGCTCAGTATTGTGATTTCGCTGGCTGCGCTGTTTTTTATCAGTCCCCAGCTCACCCTTTTGTCGCTTGTGCTAATGCCGCTCAGTGCCCTGGCCATCGGGCGGGTGAGCAAGAGCCTGAAGCGCACGTCCGGCAAGGTGCAAAAGCAGTTTGGTGAGTTGGTCAACAGCATTGAGGAAGGACTCGGCGGCGTGAAAATCATCAAGGCTTTCAACGCGCAAACCTTTATCAAAGAGCGATTCAGAGAGCAGAACAACCGCTACAACGAGCTGAACGTGCGCGCCCACCGCAAGCTTGATTTGGCCTCTCCGCTCAGCGAATTTCTTGGCGCGGCGGTGATGGTGACGCTCGTTTGGTACGGCGGAAATCTCATTTTGAACCCCGGCGTAAAAGCGCCCATTGACGGAGGTGCCTTTATCGGGTTTATCATTGTTTTTTCGCAGGTGATGCGCCCCGTGCAGGCCATCAGCTCGGCTTGGTCAAACCTGCAAAAAGGAGAAGCAGCGCTCGACAGAATTGAAGAAGTGATGCAGGCCCGCGACAGTGTTGCCGAGGCTCCCAACGCAAGACCCATTGAGAACTTTCAGCGCAATATCGCTTATCAGGGGGTGAGTTTTGCCTACGGTAAAAAGCCGGTTCTGAACGACATCCACCTCGAAATCCCCAAAGGAACCTCGGTGGCGTTGGTGGGCGAATCCGGAGCCGGTAAGAGCACGCTGGCCGATTTGCTGCCCCGTTTTTACGACCCCACGATGGGAACCATCACCATTGACGGGCACGATATCAGCCAACTGAAAATAGCAGACCTGCGCAATCTCTTCGGCATTGTGACCCAAAACCCCATTCTCTTCAACGACTCGGTTTACAGAAACATCGCCTTTGGGATGGACGAGGTGCCCATGGCCGAAATTGAGCGGGCGGCCCACATTGCCAACGCCCACGGGTTTATTGAGCAACTCGAAAACGGTTATTACACCACCATTGGCGACGGCGGCGGAAAACTCAGCGGCGGACAGCGGCAGCGTTTGAGCATTGCGCGTGCAGTTCTGAAGAACCCACCCATTCTCATTCTGGACGAAGCCACTTCGGCTCTTGATACCGAGTCGGAAAAACTGGTGCAGGACGCCCTTTTCCGGCTGATGGAGAACCGAACCTCACTCATTATCGCACACCGTCTCAGCACCATTCAGCACTGTGATGAGATTATCGTGATGAAAGACGGCTCCATCATTGAGCGCGGCAAACATCAGGAGCTGTACGACCGCGGCGGGGTGTACCGAAAACTCATTGAACTGCAAAGCTTTGGATAAATGAAAGTGAGCGGTTTCAGTTTTATTCGCAACGCTGAAAAGTTTGACTACCCGATTGTTGAGGCTTTACAATCCATTCTTCCGCTTTGCGATGAGGTGGTGGTTGCTGTGGGCAAGTCCGAAGACAATACCCGCGACCTGGTAGCTGCCGTCAGTCCGAAAATCCGAATTGTTGACACCGAGTGGAACGACGAACTGCGCGAAGGCGGGAGGGTGTTGGCCGAAGAAACGAACAAAGCGCTGGATGCCGTTTCGCCCGAAAGTGATTGGGCCTTGTACATTCAGGGCGATGAGGTACTGCACGAAAAAGACCACCCCGCCATTCTTGAGGCCATGCAGCGCTGGAAGGATGACCCCGGTGTGGAAGGCTTGCTTTTCAACTACAGGCACTTTTACGGCTCGTACGATTACTTGGCTGATTCGCGCAGGTGGTACCGCCGCGAAATCCGCGCAGTCCGACCAGATAGAGCCATCCGCTCCTACCGCGACGCGCAGGGTTTTCGGAAAAACGGGCAAAAGCTGTGGGTGAAACCGGTCAACGCCACCGTACACCACTACGGATGGGTGAAGGACCCGCGACATCAGCAAGCCAAGCAACAGGAGTTCAACAAACTCTGGCACCCCGACCACAAGGTAAAAGAAATGGTGGGCGAAGCCGAAACATTTGATTACTCGGGCGTGGAGTCGCTGTCACTGTTTAAAGGAACACACCCCGAGGTGATGACCGGTCGTTTGAAGCGCCTCAACTGGAAGCTCACCTTCGACACCAACCGCAAAAACCTATCTACCAAAGAGCGCTTCCTGCAATGGCTGGAAAACCTCACGGGATGGCGCGTGGGTGAGTATCGGAACTATCGGGTACGAGGTTAGCTTACAAAGACTTGTTAATATTTCGCGCAATTCGTTTACACGAAAAACCCTACTTTGCGCTCAACCAAACGCCGGAACCATGAAAGCCATAGCCACGCTCATCACCTGTTCAGCTGTTCTTTTATTCGCTTGCCCAGACATACATGCGCAGAGCGATTACAAACCCCTGCTCAATCAAACGGCCATTTGGAATTTTGAGCGGCGGATAGAATGTCTTCCATACACTCCGTACTACGGGTTCAATTACTCGTTGATTCTGGATGGGGATACTACCGTGGGTGAGTGGCAATACGCCAAGCTCCATAGGCCGGCATGGGAGTTTTTTGTAATGAGTGGAAGTGGAGCTAACATAAGCATAGATGATTGCGGTTCTTCGTTACTACCAGCCAATGGCTATCTGGGGGCTCTCCGCGAAGACAATGAAGAGCGAAAAGTCTGGTTTTTGCCCGCCGGCGCGCAAGAGGAAAAATTGCTGTACGACTTTAACCTTGAAGTGGGTGACACCTTGGATTTCTATTTTGCATCGGAACATTTTTGGGAAGTGGGAATCACGCCTGTTATTGCACAAATTGATTCTGTATGGGCCGGAAATGCCTGGCACAAACGGTGGCGTGCCGACATTAGTCAAACCAATGAATGGCCTTGGCAGATTAAATTGATTGAAGGCATTGGGGGCATGCACGGTTTGATTGACCCCGACCCTTTCTTCCATTTGCATGGTCCGGTCACAAACCTGACCTGTTACTCAAACGTCCAAGGCGCATCCCATCCTGCTGATGCCGGAATTTGCCACTTAATTACGAGTGTGGGTGAAGAAAGTCAGGAGTACATTGATTGGCAATTGTTTCCCAATCCGGCAAGCGGTCATTTTCACATTCAATTACCGAATGACCACAACCTACACCGAAGTGCGATTGAGATTTTCGATATGAGCGGAAGGAGTATCTACACGCAGGAAAACCTGAACAATCCACTTCTTCGAATCAGCACCAATAACTGGCAAAGTGGAATGTACCTTGTGATGTTGCGAAACGACGAGGCCAGACTATTCAGCAGAATCGTCGTCCAATGATGTTTCGCTTCGCAGATGGTCGTTGCGCTGCACAAACATGTGTATCCACAGCGAACGACTCAGGCGGTACAACACCGGAAGCAGCACCACGAGCAGTGTAATGCCCAGCACAATGGTCAGCACAGGGTTTTCAAAAAAGCCGTAGGAAATAAGTCCGATGAAGTCGAAGGTGTAGAGCGCAACCACTACCGCCACCCACAGTGCCACCGTAAGAGCGTAGCTTACATAGGCCGCCCCGAAGTAAAAACCCGGCTCCCGCTGGAAATCTGCACCGCACCTCGCGCACTTCTTCTCCATGTTCATAAACCCTGATGCATAAGGGTTTGATTTCACAAAGAGATATCCCTCATGACAAGAAGGACAGCGATTGGTAAGCATCGCTACAAATTTCCCGGGTGTTTTCATGCGGCAAAGATAGTACGCCCCAAGCGATGCGTCGGTAACGCGGGTTACCGGATGAGACGTGCATAACTTTGTGGATAATCGGTTTGCGCCTACACCGCGGCCCCCTGTAGTGAGTCATTACATTTGTAAGCAATCAAAACCCGATTGTAGCGATATGATAACACTGTTTGGCCGGAAAAAACTTACGGAAAACACCATCGCAAACATCTTTGTTAACTCGCTTGTGGATTTGGTTGACAAAGGTTTTGAAGACGTAGCAGAACTCATTCGCACAGACCCTAGTTTTGAGCGTCAACCGCAAATAGACCCCAATAATTCCGACCCCTTTCTGCTCATCCTCGTGGCCGGAAACATTTCGTACATCCCCAAGCACTTCAACAGCGGCCAAGACCGTCGTATCATTGAGCTGAGCATGGAAAAGCTGGCCAACATGTACGACATGGAGAAACTGGAATTTGCCGCTCTTGTTAAGGAATACAAAACCTTGATGTCGCGCTTGAATCACCCTTCCAAGAATACGCTTTATGCCATGTCGAAAGCGGTGTTTTCCAAGTACAAACTCAACGAATACCAGGAAGAATATTTCCGCGAGCTCAATACGCCCAATCCCATTTTCCTCAAGAAAATGAACGAAATCATGGAGCATTTCATTTGGAATTGGGAAGCCTTTTTCGACAAGTATAAGGTGAGTTCCTGAGGAGCTCAGTCTTCCGATTCTTCTATTTCTTCTTCGTCAGTCGTTTCTGCTTCTTCCTGCGGAAGTTCAATATCAATACGCGGCCCCAGAAACTTCGGTTTGGTGTTGAGTATGTGTAAATCGAGCCACATCCGGGTTCGGGCAAACTTCTCTCGAAGGTTGGTTTTAAGTCCGTAGCGGGCATCTACATCACGTGCATTCAAGCCAACGGCATTCACGCCAATGTGCTGGGCAATGTACAGCGCCCGTTCGTTGTGAAAGCGTTGCGACACCACAATCACATTTGTTTCCCCAAAAACCTCCTTGCAGCGAACCATGGAGTCGAGGGTGCGAAAACCGGCGTAGTCGAGGAAAATCCGCTCGGCAGGAACCCCCATTTTCACAAGGTCGCGCTTGATGGTGGTAGGCTCGTCGTATTCCTTTACGGAGTTGTCTCCGCTGATAAGCAAAAACTCAACCTTACCCGAGTGATAAAGTTCTGCAGCAGCCTCAATGCGATGGCGGTAGTAGAGATTGACCCCACCCGAAACGCGGTATTTAGCAGTACCCAAAACGACTGCAAGCTTACGCGCCGGGAGCTCATCGGGGGTGTCAAAGCATCGCACACACTGGCGCGAAACCCGCAAATCAATCAACGCAACCAGCATTAAGGTTATCAGAACAACCTCTGCCATAGCCCATATGATGCTCCTGAATTTTTTCATTGCTTGCGCGGTGCAGATTGCCGCAATATACAACGGCTGGCATGCTTCTGTGATGTGTGGGTCAACTATTTTTTTGATTTCAATTTGGTATTCACAACATTTACCCTTAACTTTTCCAGCCAATTACAGAGTCATGACCTCTCAATACGCCCATACCATCGAGGCTCTATCAAGCAATGAGCGGCTTTTTACCATGCCTGTGGATAAAATTATGGCCGACCTTGGTAAGCATCTGGCAGAGTGTTTAGAAGTGTCGCGTGTTAACATCTGGCTCTTTAATGACCCCGAAAACACCATTGACTGTATTGGTCATTACGATGCCCGGACTGGAGAGTTCTCAAAAGGAGCCCGGTTGTATATGAGCAATATTCCTTCCTACTACAAGCACCTTAAGTCAAATAAGGCAATTGTTATTGAGGATGTTAAATCGAGTCCGGTTACCGCAGAAATCAGAGATGGATATTGTGCCGAGCACGGTGTTACAGCTTTACTCGACGTACCTATCAGAATGCAAGGGCGCTTGCGCGGCGTGTTGTGTTATGAGCACACCGAGGGCCCCAGAAAATGGAAGGAAGGTGAGATAGAGTTTGCCTTATCCGTAAATCAAGTAGTTTCACTGGCCCTGGAAACCGTGAAGCGCCGATCCATTCAAAAAGAGCTGATGGAAGTTCTCAAGGAAAAAGAGCTCCTGATGAAAGAAATGCACCATCGGATTAAGAACAATCTCAGTGTATTGGTAAGCCTACTTCGCATGCAGGGGCGCGACAGCGGAAACCCCGAAGTGCAGGCCATACTCAGTGAGTGCGAGGGGCGGATTCACTCCATGGCACGGGTACACGAACAACTGTATCACTCCGGGAATTACATCAAGGTGAGGCTCGACGAGTACCTTTCGAACCTCGTCAATGAGTTTCGCGAGAGCATTGGGCGCATGGGGCAACACATTGAAATCAATTGTGAACTTGAGCCTTCCTCCATCGAAACATCCCGCGCCATTGACCTCGGCCTGATTCTGATGGAAATATTGAACAATTCGCTCAAACACGCCTTTCGTCCGGGCGATACAGACAGCCGCATCCATATTGAGCTTAAGGCGGAGGGCGACAAATTACACTTGTCAATAGCCGATAACGGCGTAGGCTTCGACCCGCGCTCTGTTCCCGAAAAATCGCTGGGCATCTCATTGATTGAGGACTTATCCCAACAAATGAATGCCCATCTCGAAATCAAATCTGAGTCCGGAGGAACCACCCATTCGCTGTATTTTTAGCGCATGCGATTAACCCATGCCTTGTTGGTTTGCAGTGCACTTTTTGTGCTGGCTTGCGAACCACACCATCAACCTGAAAACCATGTTGAAAGCGGTGCTGTTGCTACGGCGCATCCCCTTGCCACCGAGGTGGGGATAGATATCCTGCGCAAAGGAGGAAATGCCTTCGATGCAGCCGTGGCCGCCCATTACGCACTGGCTGTAGTTTATCCCGTGGCAGGAAATATTGGTGGGGGCGGCTTTGCAGTCTTCAACACGGAACACGGCGAAATTCGCGCGCTTGATTTTCGGGAAACTGCGCCGGCAGCCGCCCATCGCAACGCCTATCTCGATTCTTTGGGTGAATGGTTGGAAGGGGCATCCCTTCTGGGTCATCGGGCCGCTGGAGTGCCGGGCTCTGTGGCGGGCATGGAGTTGTTGCACAGTGAATATGGCGTGCTTCCTTTCAAAGAGGTGATTCAACCGGCTATTGACCTTGCCCGCGAGGGGTTCCTGCTTACGGCTTTCGGCGCTGAGCGACTCAATCGGGCCATGGATGACATTGTCGAAGCCAACTCTCATCGCCCCTGGCTTGTACGCGATACAACTTGGCGAGAAGGAGAGCGCATCTACTTCAGCGATTTGGCAAATGTTCTTGAGCGCATCCGCGACCTTGGCCAGTCCGATTTCTACGAAGGTGAAACCGCTGAACTTATCGTGCGCGAAATGCAGCGCGGAGGTGGCTGGATAACCCATGA
>SKUL01000059.1 GCA_007129985.1 Flavobacteriales bacterium | reverse complement strand
CTAAACAGCGCAAGGCCCAACAGCAGCAAAATGAATCGGTTCATCAGGAGCGGTGTCTTTGGAACATCGAAGGTAGTTATTTGCGGCGGAAGGCGAAACGGGTGGGGGTTAAGTTTTTGGGGGTGGTGTGTGAAAGATAAGCTGTGATGGTGCTTGGGGGAAGGGGGTCAAAGCCAGGACAACTATTACAGACGCTTTATGTAATCGCGCACTACGAGTTCTACCAGCTTGTCCCAGTGTGCGATATGTACTTATCGCTCAACCCATCACTCTGCGAACCGCCGTATACGAGAACCGTACGTACGGTGGTGTGAGAGGTGGCTGCTGAGCTTGCCGAAGTGCTCTCCCCGTCAGCCACCGCTGGCGGGGCAGCCTACTCGATTGTGTGTAGTCTTTATTTTTTCTTAAAGTGATATTCGTAGGTAATTCCATAGGCATTTCCACCGCCAGAGAAGTTAGTCAGTTCATAACCTTTTGAATTAAGTTCTGATATTGTAGCGGTTAATGTCTTGACATTCTCAATGGAATTTTCTCCATTTTTTTTGATTTTTTCTAGTTCTACGATACTACTTTCTCCATTGGAGTATGTTACAACCATTTGATTAGGGTGGTTTACTGTACCATGTGACTCCATAGTTCTTACAATAACAAATTCTTGTTCTCCTGTAGGGGTAACGAATGACAATAGTCCGAAACCACAGATTCCAATGGTCAAAGCAATAGCGAGTTTAATTTTAGTATTCATTTTATTTAGTTTTTTAGATTACACATAACGCCAGCTTGTCCCACAACCCCCGTCATTTTACGGGTTAAGCGGCCCAAAGCCTTGGTTTGCTCAAAGATGCATAAAAAGCTTGGGATATGCAAAATGCTCGGCAAAACCTTTGTATGGCCAACAAAGGCCTCAGTATGCTGCCGGGGCGGCTTAGAGCTATACGAAGGTTGCCGGGAAGAGTGATTGGTGTAAGCGGGGCTCACCGGGTATGGGGGCAAGGCCTTTAAAACTTCTGTCATGTTATGGGCATACTTTTACCACGCAGTTGTCGTGCTTTGGTCTGACATAATCGAGCTACCGATATGTGTGCGTTCAACTGGCGTGCGCTTACAACTTGTAACAGGTTCATTTTTGGTCTGCTTTTTGAAACTACCCACATCATGAAAACATGGGCCGCCATATTTGCCTTGATGCTGATGCTCCCGCTGGCCGGAGAGGCGCAGAAGAACCATCCCCCGGTGGTGAGCCTCGACACGCTGCAACGCATTACGCAGCTTCCAGTGGTGACGCAAAACGCCTTTAAGCCCGGCGAGAAACTGGCCTACAGGGTGCGCTACGGCTTTATTCAGGCGGGTGAAATCTCCATCGAAGTGAAGCCCACAAGCCGCATGTTCAGCGGACGCAAAGCGCACCACATCGTGGGTGTGGGTCAAACCATCCGGGCGTTTAGCTGGTTCTACAAAATGCGCGACCGCTACGATTCTTACATTGATGCCGAAGGCTTGTTTCCGTGGGAATTTGAGCGCGACCTCAAGGAAAGCAACTACGCCTCGCACAAGAAATACCGCTTTTACCCCGACCGCGGCGCTGTGGAAACCAGCAAAGGCCAAACCTACGCCACTCCGCACGGGGTGCAGGATATGATTTCGGCTTTTTACTACGCCCGAACCTTTGATTTCAGCAGGGCAAAACCCGGCGATGTGTTCAGCGTGGAGTCGTTTATGGACGAAGAAATCTTCAACCTACAGGTGAAGTTCCTTGGTCGCGAAACCATCAAAACCAAAAAAGGCACCTTTCGTTGCCTCAAGTTTGTGCCCCACGTACAGGAAGGACGCGTGTTTAAGAAGGAAGAAAGCGTGGTTATCTGGATTTCCGACGACGCCAACAAAATACCCGTGCTGGCACAGGCCGACATCGTCGTAGGCTCCATCAAAATTGAGCTGGAAGACTATCAAGGTATTGCCAATCCGCTGGCAATGTACTAAGCGCTCGGATTACAGTCCTAGCAGCACTTCCTCAGGCGACTTACCGCCAAAAATCAGTCGCGTAGGATTCTCCAACATCTCCTTCACTGCTACCAGGAAGCTCACCGACTCTTTACCGTCAATGATTCTGTGGTCGTAAGAGAGAGCCACATACATCACCGGTCGAATCACCACCTGGCCATTTTCGGCGATGGGACGCTCAACGATGTTATGCATACCCAGGATGGCACTTTGCGGCGGGTTGATAATGGGCGTGCTCAACATAGAACCAAATACACCTCCGTTGGTGATGGTGAAAGTTCCGCCGGTCATTTCCTCGATGCTGATTTTGCCGTCGCGCGCCTTGATTGCAAGGTCCTTGATGCCGGCTTCTATCTCGGCGAGGCTCATTTGCTCTGCGTTGCGCAATACAGGCACCATCAGCCCTTTGGGCGAGCTCACCGCAATACCGATGTCAGCGTAATCGTGGAACACAACTTCTTGTCCATCCAACTGAGCATTTACGGCCGGAAATTGGCGCAGCGCCTCCGTTACAGCTTTGGTGAAGAACGACATAAAGCCCAGTCCCACACCGTGCTGCTCCTTGAAGATGTCTTTGTAGCGATTACGCACATCCATGATGGGCTGCATGTTCACCTCGTTAAAGGTGGTGAGCATGGCAGTATCGTTTTTCACCGATACCAGTCGCTCGCTGATTTTGCGGCGAAGCATCGACATCTTTTCGCGATTTGTATCACGGGTGCCTCCCCATCCGGTTGCGTGCTCTGCGCTGAAACCACCCGCCATGGCGGCAAGTACATCCTGCTTGGTGATTCGCCCGTCTTTTCCGGTGCCATTCACCTGTCCCGGGCGAATATTGTTTTCGTCCATCAATTTGCGCGCTGCCGGTGAGGGGTGTCCCGAAGCATGACCTGAGGAACTTTGGTCTTTGGTTGCGGCAGCGGTTTTGGAAGCAGCAGCCGGAGCAGCTTCTTTCTTTTCCTCCCTGTCTGGTGCTTTTTCTTCTTTTTCTTCCTTCGTTGCAGGGGTCTCTTCTTTTTTAGTCTGTCCTGCGGGTTTTTCGGCGCTGGTATCAATAAGACATACCACGGCACCAACGGCAACGGTATCGCCTTCCTCAGCTTTGAGGGTGATTACACCGCTTTCTTCAGCCGGAAGTTCAAGCGTTGCCTTGTCGGAATCAACCTCGGCAATGGCCTGGTCTTTCTCCACATAATCTCCATCCTGCACCAGCCAGGAGGCAATTTCTACTTCCGAGATGGACTCACCCGGACTGGGCACTTTCATTTCTAATATCATGAAACAGTACTTTTCTTGTTGGATTTGGATTTCTTAGGGGCAAAGGCAAAAAGGTCTGACAATACGGTTTCCTGTCTGAATCGGTGAATGATGGGCGAGCCTCCCGCCGGGCTGGCGCTTTCCTCGCGACCTACATAATTCAAATGCACATCGCGGAGCTTGCGCATCACAAACGACCACGCACCCATGTTTTCGGGCTCTTCCTGAAGCCACACAAAGTTTTTGGCCTGCTTGTACCTGGTCATCAGCCCGCGAATTTGCTTTTCGGGGAATGGATACAACTGCTCCAAACGGATGATGGCCATGTTGTGTCCGCGGCCTTCGCTTTCGCGTTTTTCAATGGCGTCGTAGTAGATTTTTCCGGTGCAGAAAACAAGGGTGTCCACATCGGCAACCTTCACGGCATCATCATCAATCACCTCGCGGAAACCGCCCTGGCTCATCTCTTTCAAAGATGAAACCGCCTTGGGGTAACGCAACAACTTTTTGGGAGTGAACACCACAAGAGGTTTGCGGAAAGGCCTGTGCAACTGCCGTCTGAGCAAGTGGAAAAAGCTGGCCGGTGTGGTGGCGTTGCAAACCTGCATATTATCTTCGGCACAGAGTGACAGGAATCGTTCAACGCGCGCACTGCTGTGCTCCGACCCCTGGCCTTCGTAGCCATGTGGCAACAGCATCACAATGCCGTTCATGGTGCGCCATTTTTCTTCAGCGGCACTTATAAACTGGTCAATGATGATTTGGGCCCCGTTGTTAAAATCGCCGAACTGAGCCTCCCAGATGGTAAGTGCGTGTGGTGAAGCAAAGGCGTAGCCGTAATCAAAGCCCAGTACACCATATTCAGAAAGCAATGAGTTGTACACGAAGAAACGACCCTGCTCTTTGTGAAGGTGGTTCAAAGGCAGGTACTCTTCCTCAGCATCTTCGGTAAGCACTACCGCGTGACGGTGGGAGAAAGTTCCGCGCTCCACATCCTGCCCGGACAAGCGCACGCTGTTCCCCTCGCGCAGCAAGGTAGCGTAGGCCAACAATTCGCCCATTGCCCAGTCCAGGCGGTCTTCTTCAATCATCTTGAGGCGGTCATCCAGCAATTTCACCACTTTTCGGAAGAACTTTTTGTCTTTTGGAAGGGTATTCATGGTCACGGCCAGCTCTTTGAGCCCTTTCAGGTTGTAGGCTGTTTCCGGTGACTCGTCCATTTCTCCGGGTTTAGCCATTCGAAGCCCGTCCCATGTGTTGGCCAAAAACTGAGTAACACTTGCCTTTGCAATTTTCTTGGACGCATCGAAAGCCTTATCCAGAATGGCTTCGTACTCCTCACGCATTTTCTTGTTTTCTTCCGGTGCTAGGAAACCTTCACTTTCCAGTTGCTCGGCGTAAATCTCCCGCGGATTGGGATGCTTTGCAATGAGGTTATAAAGTTTGGGCTGGGTAAATTTGGGCTCATCTCCTTCGTTGTGACCGTATTTTCGGTAGCACAGCAGGTCAATAAACACGTCGCGTTTCCAGCGCTGACGGTATTCAACGGCAATCATGACCGTTTGCACCATTGCCTCTACGTCGTCGCCGTTTACATGAAAAACCGGCGACAGAGTTACTTTACCCACATCCGTGCAGTACGTACTTGAACGGCCGTCGAGATAGTTGGTGGTAAAACCCACCTGATTGTTCACAACAATGTGGATGGTACCGCCAGTGGCATAGCCGTCTAGCTGGGCCATTTGAATTACCTCGTACACCACGCCCTGGGCGGCAATAGCAGCATCCCCATGTACCAAAATGGGTATCACTTTGGACGGGTCTTCCAGGTAGTTGTCGATCTTGGCGCGGGTGATTCCCTGCACCACAGGATCTACTGCCTCAAGATGAGACGGATTTGGAGCCAGGGTAAGGTGTACATCATGTCCGCTCAAGGTTTTAACACCCGAAGACTGCCCGAGGTGATATTTCACATCACCGTCAATGCGTTTTCCTTCGTCATGAAATTCTTTGCCTTCAAACTCGCTGAAAATATCCTCAAAGGGTTTTCCAAAAATGTTCGCCAGCACATTGAGTCGCCCGCGATGGGCCATTCCCATCACAAACTCCTTTGCTCCAAGTGTAGCGCCGTGTTCAATGATGTGGTCAATTCCGGGAATCAGGGCTTCGCCACCCTCTACCGAAAAGCGTTTCTGACCCACAAATTTCTTCTGCAGGTACTGCTCAAAAACCGTTGCCTCGTTGAGCTTTTCAAAAATCTGTAGCTTTTCTTTTTTGCCGAATTTAGGTCGGTTTTCAATCTCAATTTTGTTCCGAATCCAACCTAAACGCTCCGGCTCGCGAATGTAGTTGTACTCAATACCGATGGAGCGGCAGTAGGTTTCTTCCAGATGGTCAATGATATTGCGAAGTGTAGCTCTTCCAATTCCGATTTCCTGACCGGCTTCAAACTCCATGTCGAGATGCGAATCGTCGAGGTTGAAATTCTCAAGGGCCAGCGTGGGCTCGTACTTTCTGCGCTCACGCACGGGATTGGTGCGGGTAAAAAGGTGCCCTCTCGAACGGTATCCATTGATGAGATTTAGCACCCGAAACTCCAGATATACCGGCTCACAAAAAGCGGCATCTGTGGCATCTTCAAAGTGGGTTCGGGCAAATTCAAAGCCTTTAAAAAAGTTTTGCCAACTTTCATCAACACTGTTGGGGTCTTTCAGAAACTGCTGAAACTGTGCTTCAATCGCGCTCACATCGGCGTTGCCGAGAAAAGAAAATTTGTCCATTATGGAAGTGTCCGTGTTGTGCGGGCAAAGTTACGATTTTATTACGCATTGAGCGGAGCAAAGCGCGGTAATCAGCTGTTGGATGACCCCGAAAAACGACGGCGTAAAACGGCTTTTTGCAAACAGCGTTTCAGCACAAACTCGCTGAGGCGCGCTGCAGGATCGGAGTGACGTAGTGCTTCGCGAAACTGACTTTCCGCAAGGTCAACACGGTAAAAGGTTTGTTGTAGTGCGGAGGAAGAGCCTTGTAGCAGCTCGGACACGGCCTGGTACACGGCCTGCCAGATTTCCTGCCGCTGCAAGTCTCCCAATTCACCTTCGGGAATGGCGAAAGGCTCGAGGTTCAAATCGCGCGAAACCTGATTCAGTGTTTCCCGCAGCAACGCGCTGCTCAAATCGTGCAGAACAGGCGTGCTCATGGTCAATGGTTAATCCATGCTTTGCGCACCAGCCTCTGACGCTCGTCAGGCTCCGGCATATAGCGAATACGCAGGCTCACCGTGCGGTCAATACCCTGCGCTTTAGCCTTGAGCTTGTGCGTTTTCAATTGACCTTTTTCATTTTCGCGCTCCACCACAAGAGTCACATTATCGCCCTCCTTGTAGCGCTGCTTGAACAGTTCAACCCCGTCAGAAAAATTCTCCGGACTCAAATCAATGCCGTTGATGCTCACCAGCATATCGCCTTTTTTGATGCCGAGTTCGCGCCCAAAGCTATTGATGCCGATAGAAGTAACAACCTCCATGCGGTTGCGCTCTTTGTTTTTGCCCGGCAGAAATCCGCCCAGTGTCAACTCACGAATTTGCAGATTGCGCTGCAGTTGCACACCTGCTTTTAGCAGGTACTCCTCCAATGGCAACGGCTCCGGGCCTTCCACGTAGCGGCGAAAGAACTCCCGAACCTCTGGAAAGGTCATTTCGGCTATCACGTCAAACAGTTCTTCGTCCCAAAAGTGTCGGTCGGGCCCGTATCTTTCTGAGAGCAGCATCATCAGCTCAGGCAGCCCGTAGGCTCCGTCGGAAAGGTCGCAAAGCAAAATATCGAGGCTCATACCAATCAGCGCTCCCTTCATGTACACGTTCATGTACTGGTCTTTGTGCACATCGAGCGCACCCAAACTGAGTTCGGTAAAGGGCAGCGTATCGTTAAAACCCGAGGCCTGGCTGATTTTTGAGCGGATGGTGCTCAAGAATTCATCGGCGTCAATCAAGCCCTGCTTCACCTGCATGTGGTGCGATGTGTATTCGGTAACTCCCTCGTACAGCCATAGGTGCCGCGACATTTGCGGGTTGTTGAAGTCGTAATCGTGAATGTGTTCAGAGTGAATGTTGAGCGGTGTAACGATGTGAAAAAACTCATGCGCCACCACATCCTGGATGGTTTTGGAAAGGTAATCGCGACCCATTTCGGGCATCACAAACACCGTGGAGTAAAAGTGCTCCAGCGCACCGAAACCGCCGGAGTTACCCATGCCCTGCATCAGGCTTATCAGCACTACGTATTTCGGAACAGGCAGCGCTCCTCCCAGGTATTCCTTTGCACCAAACATAATGGGTTCAAGTTTTTCGGATACAAAAGCCGCATCCAGCGAGCCCCCGGGCGAGTAGATGGCTACCTGCACCTCGGTTTCGCCCACCATAAAGGAGGCCGTGTCGGGGCGTGCATACATGATGGGGGAGTCGTGAAAATCAAAATAGCCTTTGGCTGTAAAAAGGTCGGTAGTGTCGTTCAGTGCCTTGCGCTCCAATGCCGAAGCGCCATAAAAATCGGCAGGTCGCACCACTTCAAAGGCGTAGGTTTCGTCTTTCAGTCCTTCAAAGTAGCCCACCATGGCAAAGGAGTTGAACAGAAATGTGCGGTCTAACTCAAAGCGGGTTCCGGCAGGTTCAAACACCTTCTTTCCGGCGGGGTCGGTAAAGGTAGGCGCAGCCAGGTATGAAAGGTGGCTCAGTTTTTTGCCCAGAGGAATCATCCAGCGGTTTTCGTCCAGGCGCAACACTTCCAGTGTGTCGCCATCCAGGTCGTAAGCCTTCACCTGACGCAGCATATTTCCGAAATCGTAGATGCTGTAAGTACCCGGAACGATTTTCGGCATGGCGTAAATCAGGGTATCCATAGTATGATGACCCGGGGCTACGGTGATGGCCAGCATGCCATCGTGCAACTGGGTAATGTCGGTTTTTACGGTTACAGCGTTTTG
>SKUL01000011.1 GCA_007129985.1 Flavobacteriales bacterium | reverse complement strand
GAGGTAACAAGAGCAGGAGTATCGCCTTCGGTTACTTCAATGGATGCTTCGGTCTGGCCACAGGGACCGCTCAGGACTACCGTATAGGTTCCCGGCTCAGTTACGCTTAAAGTGTTTCCCTCATCGCCGGTATTCCACACAAAGCCTCCGATGCCTGAAGCGGTGAGTTCAATGCTCTCGCCGGGGCAAATCTCCAACGGGCCTTCGGGCGAAATAACGGGTACCACACCATCTATAATCACCACTTCAAGTTGATCGGTAACTACGCCATTGCAGTCGGTGGCGCTGAGGGTCAGGAAAAAGGTTTCCGTATCCTCCGGCCCAAGGGTATAGGTGGTGCTCAAGGAGGTGGGGTCCTCAAAAGTCCCTGAACCGCCACTCCATTCCCATTCGGTAAAAGGACCATCAACCACGCCACCCACCTGAATCACATCTCCGGGACAGGCCTGCTCAGGGTCTCCGGCGAATACGGTTGAAACCGGCACGGGCGCATTACATCCCGGATTGTGGTAAAAAGGATTGCCATCGAGGTCAAAATCAACCGTGGCACCGTCCTCAGCTCCGGGAACCCCTGCCTGAGTAACCAGCAAACTGCGGTCGTAGGTGGCAGTGCTGCTACATCCGCCTCCAAAGCTGATGGTGGTGGTTCGAAGCCCGGTGCCGAAATTGGCAAAATGCCCCTGAAAATTGCCAGGACATTGATAGAGAATGATCAAGGTATCACTCAAGCTGGCAAAAGAGTTGGACGGAATACACATATCGGCAGATGTAACCACCAACACCTGAGCTCCAGCGGGTAATAAGCCGTCTTCAGGCTCTACCAGCCAGCCGCAGGCTTCTACTTGTTCGTTCAGGTCGGCTGTGTTCTGAGCGGTAAGTGCATTTTGACAAATTCCCTGAAAGGCGTTGTTGGGCCAGTTGATGTTTAAATCGGCAACATTCAAGTCGTCACCCCCAACCCTGAACCGAAACATCTCGTTCTTTCCCTCGCAGCTGCACGTAGGTGTGGCTTCATTAGGACAGGTTCCTCCCAATGTGCAGGCATCCACCATGATACTTTCAATGGTTACACAATAATCCTGTGAAAAGGCACCAAAAGAAAAGAGCAAATAGAGTGAGGCAAGCAGCCCTGATGATACTTTCATGGTCTAAAATCTGATGCAAAAGTCGCGAAAAAGCCGCGTATCGTCGGGGTTTAGTGGCTTTAACAAGGGGTTGTTTTATGCTGAACGAAATGCAAACGTAGTCTGAACAAGATGTTAAGTGATGTTGAAAAAATGAGCGTTCTGTACCATAAATTTTCTGTCTCTGATTTGCTTATTGGTGATGCTGACCGCTTTTGCCGAAGAAACCGGAACCTTACAATTCTTAACATTGAAACCTGCATTCGGTTTTACGCGGCGGTTATCTTTGTCGGCAGCTTAACGCTATGGCCGTAAAAACCCGACAACAGCACATCAATCGCGAGGTTAGCTGGATGGCTTTCAACGAGCGAGTACTTCAGGAAGCAGCGGATCCGCGCAACCCCATCATTGAGCGCATCCGGTTTCTTGGAATCTACAGCAACAACATGGATGAGTTTTTCCGTGTTAGAATTGCTTCGCTGCGTCGTATGGCTCAGCTTGGTACCCGCGACCTATCCACCCTGGAGGATGACCCGCGCAAAATTCTGAGTCAGGTTCTCGATCTCGTAAAAAAACAGCAGGTGCAGTACGAGCGGCTTTTTGGAGAACTGGAAGAAGCACTCAAAACAGAAGGAATTCATTTGCTTGATGTACATGAGTTGTCGGATGAACAGTACGATTTCATTCGCGATTTTTTTCAGCGCGAGGTACGCCACAATCTGTATCCGGTCATCGTTTCCAAACGAACACGATTTCCTGCACTCGAAGACCACGCCATTTACTTTATGGTAGGTCTTACCATGAAGGGGGGAAGCAGGGCATCTCAATACGCTGTGGTTCAAATACCTTCGGATATGCCGCGATTTGTGGTGCTCCCTCCATCCGAAGGTAAGCAGTATGTAATGTTTCTGGATGATGTGATAAGGCTTCAGCTCCATCGGATTTTTGCACCCTTCAACGCCGAGCGGATAGAGGCCTACATCATGAAAATCACAAGGGATGCAGAACTCGATATAGATGAGGATATTTCCAAAAGCCTGCTCCAGAAAATGGCGAGTAGCGTAGATCGCAGAAAAAAAGGACATTATGTTCGCTTTCTCTACGACTCGGATATGCCAAAGCACATGGTGGAATATGTTACCTCTTGTTTAGGAGTTTCCGGCAGCGAGAATGTGATTGCCGGTGGGCGATACCACAACCGAAAAGATTTGATGGGTTTTCCGCTGATGGGCCGAAACGATTTGTGTTTTGAGCCTCGTCCGCCGCTTCCGCATCCGCTTTTTCGGAAAGAACGCCAGAACATTTTCGAGGTGCTGGCCAAAAAAGATGTGCTGCTTCATTACCCTTATCAGCAGTTCGACCACGTGGTGAATCTTGTGCGCGAATCGGCCATTGATCCCCATGTAAAGTCCATCCGCATCAACCTGTACCGAATTGCTGAAAACAGCCACATTGCCAACGCTTTGATGAACGCTGTTAAAAACGGAATCAAGGTTACGGTGGTGCTGGAGTTACAAGCCCGTTTCGACGAGAAGAACAACATCAAGTGGTCCAAGCGCTTGCAGGAAGCCGGCGCTACTGTGTTGCACGGAGTTCCCGGCTTAAAAGTACACAGCAAGCTTCTGCTCATTACCCGCAGCGAAAACCGAAAGTCGGTGCGCTACTGCCACGTGGGAACGGGGAATTTTCACGAGAAAACAGCCAAGGTTTACAGCGATGTTGCGCTACTCACCATCCGAAAAGACATTGCCAAAGAGGTGAAGAAGGTGTTTGACTTTTTCGAGAACAACTACCAGCGCGTGCAGTACCGACAGTTGCTGGTGTCGCCTTTTAACGCCCGGCGTAGATTTACTGAGTTAATCAAAAATGAAATTGACAACGCGAAGAAAGGCCTTTCGAGTGGTATTGTGTTGAAATTAAATAACCTGGTGGATTCCACACTGATCAAACGCCTGTATGAGGCCAGCCAGGCCGGAGTGCAGGTGCAACTGATTGTGCGGGGCGTGTGTTCGTTGGTGCCGGGCATACCCGGACTGAGCGAAAACATCCGCGTAACGAGTATTGTAGGTCGCTTTTTGGAGCATGCGAGAATCTACAGGTTCGAGAACGCAGGCAATCCCTTGTTCTACCTGGGCAGCGCCGACTGGATGACGCGAAACCTGGATTATAGGGTAGAAGTAACTGTGCCTGTTCTTGATGACGACATCAAAACGGAACTTGATGACATTTTAAGAATCCAACTCGCGGGCAACGTCAAAGCCCGTATCATTGATTCATCGCTCAAAAACAAGTATGTGCCACGCGAAGAGGGCGAAGAAGTTATTCATTCACAGGAGGAGCTTTACCGTTACTACAAGGCAAAACTGGAATCTTATCTTTGACCCCGATAAGCATCCCCCAACTTGAAATTTGCCGCGATAGATATTGGCTCAAACGCCATTCGACTGCTTCTTCAGGAAGTTTTTCTCGAAAATGGCCGGCATTATATCGAGAAAACAGCCTATTACCGCGTTCCCGTTCGCTTGGGTGCTGACACCTTTACCACAGGTGTGATTAGCGAGGAAAAGCAGCGGCAGATGATTCGCACCTTTCAGGCATTTGAGCATTTGTTGCATGTTTTTCCGGTTCAGGCATACAGGGTGTGTGCCACCTCAGCTTTGCGCGAATCTGAAAATGCGCCGGATGTTGTGCGTCATATCCGCAAGGAAACAGGCATTAACATTGAATTAATCAGTGGAGAAGAAGAGGCTGATTTGATTTTTAACACGTTTAAGGTTCAGGACATTGACCACACCGGCAATTACCTGTTTATTGATGTGGGGGGAGGAAGCACTGAGCTCACTCTTATCAAGGCAGGTGAGCGTGTTAGGTCTATATCGTTGAGAATAGGAACGGTGCGGGCGCTTCAGAACAAGGTTTCCAAAAAAGAATGGGTGCAGGCAAGGAACTGGATTCGCGAGCTGGTAAAAGACGAGCGCGAATTGATAGCCATCGGAACAGGGGGGAACATCAACCGCATTTTTAAAGAAGCCGACAAGGAGAATCGTCGCCATCTTACCCGTGCAGAGCTACAACGCTATTACGAGTTTATTTCGGGATTGTCTTATGTTGAGCGCATTACCCGCCTGGGATTCAAGCCCGACCGCGCCGATGTAATTCTGCCCGCCGCCGAAATCTTTTCGAAGATTATGGATATGGCGGGTATTTCCATCATGATGGTTCCCAAGATAGGATTGTCGGACGGAATTGTGCTGCAGCTTTTTGCAGACTGGAAAAGCCGTAAGGGTGAGGTCGTTGCTTAGCGGAAATCTACCTTCAGAACATTTACAAATTCTTCTGCCATGGCGTCTTTTAAAGTCAATTCAACGCGAAGAGATTTGTTGTCGTCGCCCACTTCGGCAGGCGTACCGCTCACAGATTGAATCTGATTGGCAAAGTTAAACTGGTAGTGATACTGAATCATCCCAAACATTTCGCTGCTGCCCTCGGGGTTTAACGCTGGTTCTCCTTCCTCGTTTTCGCCCGGTCCGGGATTTTCTATTTCGAAATGAATGAAGAGTGAATTTCCGTCTTTGTGAAAGCGCAAATACGATTGGTTGTCTTCTGAGCTTTCAGCGTTACCTTCCTGCGCCTGATTCAGGGCTTCGAGGTTCTCAAAAGCAAGGTGAACAGAAATCTGACTGTTTTCGTCCGTCAAAGCAAGCAACTTGAGCCCTTCAATTTCTGCCATTTCCTCGCGAATGGCTGTTAATGTTGAGTCATCCAGCATGGTGAGTTCAACCTCCTCGCCGGGTGTTTCGCCATCTTCTCCCATTTGCATCAGGCCCTGCGCCATGCTGTAATCAATGCGTTGAATAAATTCACCGCCAAATTCGCTGTTAAAATGGTAGGTCTGCTCAATGGTGCATGAGGTACACGCAATAAGAGCCATCACACCGATAATCAGAACATGTCGCATAAAAATGAATTTGCCGCGAAGGTAGGCAAACAATTGCCGCGGGCACCTGTTTTGGGTGTGTTATCTTTGTACACTTCATGAACAAATCACTGAAATACGGATTGCTGCCGGCGCTGATGTGTCTTCTGCCGTTTTCGTGCAAAACCGCAACAGAGCCAACATTCGTTGATAATTCACAAAACCATATGAACACTGAAAATACGCAGGTTGCGGTGCTCGGTGCCGGATGTTTCTGGTGCGTTGAGGCCATTTTTGAATCACTGAAAGGAGTGGAGGAGGTGGTGTCCGGCTATTCCGGCGGCCAGATCAAGAACCCTTCCTACAAAGAGATATGCACCGGTCGTACCGGCCATGCGGAGGTTGTAAAGGTTGTTTTTCATCCCGATACCATTTCATTCGATGAACTGCTCGAAGTATTCTGGCAAACGCATGATCCTACCACGCTGAACAGACAGGGTGCAGATGTGGGTACACAATATCGCTCGGTTGTATTCTACACCAACGAGGAACAAAAACAAACTGCCGAGACCTACAAAAGGAGACTCAACGAGGAAAAGGCTTATCCCAACCCCGTGGTAACGGAAATAAGCCCGTTCGATGTGTTCTATCCTGCCGAGGACTACCACCAGGAGTATTTCCGCAACAACACGGATCAACCATACTGTTCAATGGTAATCAAGCCCAAAATGGAGAAGTTCAGAAAGGTGTTTGCTGAGAAAATCCGCAACTAATCATCACATACTAAGCATTCGGCGAATAGATTTAACGATTATTTGACATTGCGCCTCGGGCAGTCGTATCTTTGTAAAGAGGTTCTTATGATGACTTCTCGAAAATTTTGAGTTTAGATCAAACAGACAAGCTAAGGCGCTGGTTAGGTTCACTAGAGGGTGAACGCGGTGCAACGGTGGTTTTTGTAACCGGTTTACACGGTAACGAGCGGACTTCGGTTACAGCTATCAATCAAGTCTTTAAAAAGTTTGAATACCTTGTTTCACGAGAAAACCTGAAGGTAAACGGCAGCGTGTATGTGCTGGCAGGCAATTTAGGGGCTTTGACGAGTGGCAAGCGCTATCTCGATGAAGACTTGAACCGCATTTGGAGTCTGAAACGCATTGATGCCGCCGAAAGAGGTGTCAGTTGTAAAAGCGGAGAGGAAGAAGAATTGCGAGAATTACTTTTAGCCTTTCGGTCTGTCCTTTCTAAAGGAAATAGCCCGTTTATTTTCGTTGATATTCACACAACGGAGTCGCGCACAACGCCTCATATCCTCATCAACGACAACCTTGTCAACCGCAAGCTGGCTTCCAAATACCCACTGCCGATGGTGATGGGAGTGGATAGTATTGTGGAGCAAGGAATGCTATCATTTGTAAATGAAATGGGCCATGCGGGAATTGCACTTGAAGCAGGACAGGATGGTCAAGACAGCACAACACGTATGATAGAAGCTTTCTTTTGGCAAACGCTGGTCTGTAATGGACTGCTGAAGGCCAGAGAAATACCTGTTTTTTCTGATTACAGAAAAACCTTGATCAGTGTGAATCATGGCAAACAAGAAGTCTACGAGATTCATAACCTGCACCGGGCATCCAAAGAAGAAGAGTTTGAACTTGTTCCGGGCTACAACAACTTCCAGCCTATTCTGCGTGGCCAGTACCTTGGGCATGACAAGCATGGAGCCGTGCTATCAAAGAGTCGTGGTTTTGTGTACACCTCCGGATGGAGTGGAGGAGAAAGTGGTGGCTTTTTTGTGCTTCGAAAGGTGAGCAAAAGCTGGTTAAACCTATCTGCGTTTTTGCGGAAGTCGCGTGTGGAAAGGCTATTAGGATGGTTGCCGGGAATTCAAAAAACGAAAGACCCTGCTGGTGCTTATCGGGTGAATATGAATGTGGCGCGCTTTTTTGCAGTTGCTCTTTTCAGGTTACTCGGATACCGCGTGCAGCGTCAGGATGGCTATTTGATCGTCGCCCGACGCGACGGCGCAGACCGAATCTGACACACATTAGAACGGATAGCCCACTGCGATGTTGAACACCGGGCGTTCGCGCCAGAACTGTCTCGACCAGCCATTGTTGTCCTCCTGATAAGGTTTCCTTAAGGGATAAGCCAAATCCAATCTCAGCACAAAAAAGCTGAAATCCATACGCATACCAACACCTGCCCCTACGGCAAGGTCATTGAGCATTTCAGAAGCCTCAAACTGACCACCGGGCTGGGCAGGATTGTCATTGAGAAGCCAAATGTTTCCTGCATCCGCGAAAATGGCACCTTTGAAAATCGAAATAATCGGGAAGCGATACTCAAGATTCAGCTCCAGTTTTAAATCTCCGTTTTGATCAAGAAAGCCACTCGCTGCTGTTTCCGACGAAGGTCTAAAAGAACCCGGCCCCACAGTTCTTGCCCTGAAAGCCCTGATTCCATTGGGTCCACCCGAAAAGAACTGACGAACAAAAGGCATATACTGGGTTTCGCCATAAGGCAAACCAGCTCCTGTATAAATGCGCCCAACCAAACTGCTTGATTTTCCGGTTTTAAGGTAGTATCGCAAATCTGACGTTAATCGAACATAGCTGGAAAAAGTGCTTCCCAATAAACCGCCCGGGTTGGATAAATCAACTGTACCGGCATAATAGGTGTTGTTCCTGATTTCGTCAACCACCAGGTCGTTGAAAACAAACCTGTATTCAGGCCCAATCATAAACTGCTCCTGAAAGCTGTTCGCCAGAAAGGGATTCGCTGCCAGCAATTCATCAAACGCTGGCGTAGTGTTTAAGAGGTTTGAGTAGGTGATATATCCGGGCGTAATTTCATGGGTTACAACCTTGCTCGTCTGCACCACGTAGGCAAACGATGACGATACAGTATGCAGCATGAAAAACTGCGTCCTGTTTACAAACTCCGTAGAAAGCCTCACCCGTGTTCTGGGAACAAAATCGGTGAGCAGGTTCACGCGAAAGGGCAAAATAAGCCTCGGTATCTGTAATTCACCATTCAAGCCAAACTGGTAGGAGAGGAGGTCCGAACCTGAAATACCCTCCGAGCCACTACCTCCAATCACGGTTTCTACACCCACATTCCCGTCAATTTTAAGGAGTTCAGCACCTCCAAAAGCATTTCTATTCAACCAGTTAATCGATAACCCCGGTCCGGTGAAGTT
>SKUL01000301.1 GCA_007129985.1 Flavobacteriales bacterium | reverse complement strand
GCGGGAATGGTGAAAGCCTCTGCGTGCTTCGAAATCACAGCGCCCACACCGATCATCCTGTCAATGCCTTTTTGGATGCAGAGCTCATTCACTTGTTTGTACAGTGCTTCGGGTGAGGCTCCGCTTTGAAGGATGTCCGAAAGAATGAGCGTTTTCTTCGGCAAAAAACGCTGCCTGTTGGCAAAGTCAAGCGCAATTTCCAACGAGCCCATATCGCTGTTGTAGGCGTCGTTGATGAGTCCGCAGTGGTTCACCCCCTCCAGCAATTGAAGGCGCATAGCTACGGGTTGAAGCGACTCCAGTCCGCCAATGATTTCTTCCACAGCAAGCCCCATTACACTCGCCGTGGCAAAGCATAGCAACGCGTTTTCCACCGAGCCTTCGTCGCCAAAGGGAATGTGAACAGGGTACTCCTTGCCACTTGTGTGGAGCGCAAGAGAGGTTCCTGTGTCACTTTGTTCTTTCACTTCCGCAAAGAAATCGGCTTTCGGGTCTTTCAGGCTGCAGCGCAATAATCGGATGTTTTTCGTCCAAGAGGCCTCATCAATACTTTCGGAAATCTCCGCGTAATCGCCTTGATAAATGAGCGTTTGGCAACTGCGAAAAAGCTCCAGCTTCTCGCGGGCTTTCTGTTTTCGGCTTTCGAAATGGGCGTCGTGAGCGTGGCGAATATTGATAAACACCCCCACATCAGGCTGAATCACCGAGGCAAGTCGCGCCATCTCGCCCGGTGCCGAAATCCCGGCCTCAAACAAACCCAGGCTGTGCTCACGCGAGATATTCCACACTGAAAGCGGTACTCCTACCTGAGAGTTGTAGCTCCGCGGACTGCGCACCACGTAGTACCTGGCCTGCAACAATTGGTAAAGCCATTCCTTTACCACTGTTTTTCCGTTGCTTCCGGTGATGCCCACCACGGGTAAATCAAAACTGCCACGATGATGCGCAGCCAGTTTCTGAAGGGCCTCCAGAGTATTTTCTACCTGAATGACATTGGCTTCGTAGAGCAGGTCCACATTTTCCCGGGGCGAGCTCACCACAAAGTTGCGCACGCCGCGTTCGTAAAGCTCGCGGATAAAATGATGGCCGTCGTGGCGCGGCCCCTTGAGCGCAAAAAACAGCGAAGACGCTGAATGGTGCAGCTTGCGGCTGTCAATGTCAATGCGCGTTACGCGATTGTCGTGTGCAAGTCTCAGCACCTGCCCGTTGATGATTTCGGCCAGCTCGCTGATTGCGTAACCCTGATGCTGAGCGATAGGTGCAGGTGAAACAGGTTCTTGCATGGGATAGAGTTCAGCACGAAGGTACAGAGCGCAGGGCTCTCAAACAAGTGGCCCGAAAAGGTGTTTTATACAGCCACCTTTCGCGTAGTGGCCGATTGCGGAAACTCCGAGAGCAGTTTTGCGTCAATGGCCTGAAGTCTTTTCAGCAAGTGCTCGTCCAGCGGTTTGTGCTTGTTTTTCTGATAAGCTTCGTAGTTGCGCACCACCGAGTCCATGGCTCGGTTTTCAACGCCCATAAAGCTGTAAATGCGGCTTAGCACCTCTTCCGGTTGTTTGAGAAAAGCCTCATGAGAAATTTCCATGAGCTCCTTGTCGCTGAAGGAACCCGATTGTTTGTGGTAAGCCCTGTGAAAGGTTTCGTACATGAAAAAGGCGTGGTCCGTAACGGTCTTTTCATCAATGTACTGGAAGCTGGTTTGTGGCAATACCTCAGCAAAAAGGTGCAGTGTAGATTGCAGAATTCGCTGCGAGTTGCGGTCAATAAAAATGAATTTTGCGTTGGGAAAAACCTCACGGATGGCCTCCAGTCGTGCCATATTGGCGGGGCTTTTCAGGATAAGCCTGCGATTTCCACATTGCGGCTGAATGGCCCGCACAAAGCGCAGCATTGATTGCTGCCAAACGCGTTTGTCTTTCTCATCGCGAAACAGCACGGCCTGCTCCACAATTTGCCTGAACTGTTTGGGGTAGTAAAATCCGTTGATGAACGACAAACCGGTGGTGGCCGCCAGCGCAAATTCTTCTTCCTGGGGCGAATCCAGGCTGAGGGATACGTTATCCTGTGGGCGCGTTTTGGGAAGAAACGGAGCGATGATGCCGCGGAGCAAGCGCGCAAAGGTGTTGTTGTAATTGGGGAAGAGCACCTCGTACAACTTCGGGGTGTAGAACCGGGGGTCTTCCGACAGGATTTGCTGAAGATGCGTGGTGCCGCTGCGGGGGTGCCCGATGATAAAAACGGGATCTTCGGCGGGTTTTGCAGGGCGGCGAATCAATCGGTAAACCTGCTCAATTAGGATGTTCGGGAGGTTCAGCACCGACATCAAGCCCACAAAAATGAACTTGGGCAGGAAATGCCATGTAGGCCACGCTTTGAGCGAAAGCGGCGTACGCAACCACGCAAGCGGCTGGGCTCCCAGCAAAGGGTGCATAAAAAAGCCGAGGTAGTGGTTCCACTTAAAACGCAAGCGCATGATTGGATGCTTTGGCGGTTTTCAATGCAGGTGATTCAAGCTTATTCAAGGCGTGAGCCAAATATACGGCAAGCAACAAGGTAGGTGCAGAATTGTTCAGGTTTTTGTTGTCTTGATGTTGACAATGGAACCCTGCAAAGGCCGTGTAATTATCCCTTATTTTCGCCCTCATGTTCAACAAGGTTCAGGTTTACCCGGCTGTTTCAACCATGCGTCTGCTGCAATAATGCGCGCAAATTTAACATACCGCTTGATTTTGATGGTTTTTGCCGTCGTCATTTCGGGTGCAGATTTGTTCGCGCAGCGCGAAGTGCAAGGTTACGTGTACGACGCCTACTCCGGTTTGCCGGTGCCCTTTGCCAATGTTTCGGTGTTGGCCGGTACGCGCGGAGCTGCCACCGACACCCTTGGTTTTTTTCGCTTTAACGCAGGACCAGGTGCGGATTCACTGCGCATTTCGAGCCTCGGCTACCGCACCAAAAGGGTGGCCTTGCCGTTGGTGAATGATACCATTCGGCTTACACCGCAAGCCGCCGACCTCGGTTTGTTTGAAGTGCGCCCCGGCGTGAACCCCGCCTTTGCCGTGCTCAACCGGGTGGTGGTGGCCAAGCCCCGGAACCACCCCTTCGCCATGTCGGAAATTCAGTTTGAGGAGTACCAGAAAATCCGCTTCGACCTCAATCACTTCACCGACAAAATCAAGCGCAATTTCCTGCTTCGGCCCTTTGATTACCTGTGGGAAAACGAAGGCGTGGACACGAGCGGCATTCGCTATCTGCCGGCCTTGCTCGTTGAAAAGTACATCCAGCACTTTCGCCAAAACAACAACGAACGAAGCATTATTCAAGGTGAAAAAATTACGGGCCTGGCGGGTCCGCGGCTTATGGATTTTGTGAGCGATTTGTACATCATGCCCAATGTCTATGAGAACTTTGTGCAGATTTTCGACAAGCAGTTTCCCAGTCCGATTCACGACAGCTACCAGCGCTACTACCGTTATTACCTGATGGACAGCGTTGAGGTACACGGACGAAAAACCTACCTCATTGCCTACAAACCGCGCTTTGTGAGTCAACGTGCCTTTACGGGGCTGATGAAGATTGACTCTGTGAGCAGTGCTGTGCGCGACATCACCCTGCGGTTCGATGTTCAGGCCAATGTGAACTTTGTGCGAAGCTACCTCATTCGACAATCCTACAAACCTTTTGAGGAGCAATATTGGGTGGTGGATACATCTGCCGTGCTCGGTGATTTTACCGTACTCGAAAACGCGAGCGACCTCACAGGATTCTTCGGCAGAAAGGTTTCGGTTTTTGGCTCCTACTCCAGTGATGTGCAAGCCGACAAATCGCTTTTTGCCGGTCCGTTGGCAGTAGTCAGCGCCGATAGTGCCCGTTTGCGCGACCGCGAATTCTGGGAAACGCGAAGATTGGTAGAGCTGGATAAAGACGACGCCGGTATTGAGGCGGTGTCCGACCGGCTGGCCGAAGACCCCCGCTTCATTTTCCGCAAAAACCTCTTGCTGAGCATCGGTACAGGTCATGTGCCGTGGGGGCCTTTTGAGGTGGGCGATTTCTACACTTTTTACAGCTACAACCAGGTGGAGTTTGGCCGTTTTAAGCTGGGTGGTCGGCTGCGCGAAACTGACAAGCGCCCCTTTGAAATCAACGCTCACGGAGCCTATGGAATCCGTGATGAACGCATCAAGTACGGACTGTCGGGCTACTACCGGCACGACATTGACCAATACCGAAAAATGTGGGTGGGAGGTGAGCTTCGCGACGATATTGACCAACTTGGGCGGAGCTTCAATACCATTCGCATTGACCACATCTTTTCGTCGCTCGGGCAGTTCCGTAATGACGATTCACGCTACTACAGTCAGCGGGCGCGAGGGTTTTTTGCTGTGCAGCCTCTGGTGGGCCTCACTTTGATGGCCGATTACACCCGCGAACAGTTTGAAACCATCTGGCTGAGCGAGGCACTTTTCGCAAAGCCCTATGTGCATCAGCGCTACAACGCCGGTTCAGTTGGGATTACGGCTAAGCTGAGTTGGCTCAACACCAAACTTCGTCCGTTTTACGACGACCGAAACGACGTGCAAAAACGCTTCGGGCCCATACCGGACATCTATCTGGAGGCGCGATTGGGTGCTCCCGAACTGGGTTCAGAGGTGGGCTATCAGCAGGCAAGGGTGGCCGTGCAACAATACATTCCTGTGGCCAACGCGGGGTATTTTCACTTTCGCGTTGACGCTGCCAAAACATGGGGAAACATGCCGCACGTATTCGCCTTTATGCCCCTTGCCAACCCTATTATCTTCAACGACCAGCTCTCGTTTAACCTCATGAACTTTATGGAGTTTTACGTGGACGAGTACGCGCAATTGGCCATGGCGCATCACTTTGAGGGCTGGATTCTGGACCGCGTTCCGTTGGTGAAAAAACTCAAATGGCGCTCGTTTGTCTTCGCCAAGGCACTGATAGGCGATGCGCGAACAGACAATCCCTACCTTGCCGATTTACCCACGGCCACCGCGGTTCTCCGGCAGCCGTATTACGAATGGGGGTTTGGAATTGAGAACATCATCAAATTTGCCCGCGTGGATTTTGTGTGGCGCTACACCGACCAACCTTCCTTGCAGGGCCACTACTTCTTCCTGATTAAGCCGTCCTTCCGCTTTCAGTTCTGATTCAGGAATTGCTTTGCTCCTTTTCTTTTTCAGCCTTCAGGCACTTGAAAAATTCAGCGCGGCTCAGTGGCTCGTAGCTTTCCTTTTCGCCCAGGGCCACCAACTCTTCACCGGGAACAATGCGGTGACTGTAATTGGCCAGATGCCCGCTTCGCACACAAATAGCGTGAACCTTGGTTACATACTCAGCAATGGCCAGTAGGTGGGGCATGGGGCCGAAAGGCTTGCCTTTAAAGTCCATGTCGAGACCGGCAATAACGACGCGAATACCACGGTTGGCCAGTTCGTTGCAAACATCGGGGAGGTCCATGTCAAAAAACTGCGCCTCGTCAATGCCCACCACGTGTTCATCGCTCACGTGCTGCAAAATATCGCGCGAGTGCTGCACAGGGGTAGAGTGAATGGCGTTTTCGTCGTGGCTTACCACTTTCACCTCGTCGTAACGGCGGTCGAGGGCGGGTTTAAAAATCTGAATCTTTTGATTGGCGATGCGCGCCCGCTTTAACCTGCGGATGAGTTCTTCGGTTTTTCCCGAAAACATCGAGCCGCAAATCACTTCAATCCAACCAAGGCGTTCTTCACCAGACCGGGTGTACTCCAGAAACATATTCCAATGATTTTTCCGTTCAAATACAGGCTGCGCGGAAAACGTAACTTTGCGCAATCTCTGCCTTACATGGCAAATGTAACCGAAATTCCAAGGCTTGCGGCCTTAAACTCATCTCAACAGCATTGCTGATATTCGTACCATGGAAAAATTCAAATCAATTCCGGAGTTAATACAAAGTCTCAACTTGCTCGCTTCGCGCATCAACAACGGAACGGTTGGTCTGGAGGAGTTTGAAGTGACCCTTCGCGATGCCCGCGAATTGTACGAGCGGCTGGTTATTCTGCGCTACAAAGCCATCGAAGACCGCAACCTGATGGGAATGGGTGGGATGAAATCGGCGGCTTCAAAGGTGGAAGAACCACAGGCGGCCCCTCCGCAGCCCTTGGCGCCCAAGCAAATTTCCTTGATTGACTCCATCGAAGAAATTGCGCGCGAGCAGCAGGATGAACCCGAGCCGCAGGAACCTACTCCGCCTCCACCACCACCTGTTCAGCCCGAACCCAAAGCTGCTGCCCCGAAGCCCGTGTCACCACCTGCTCCGGAGCCTGCACCTGCCCCGGTTCAGCAGACTGTATCGCGCTCGCGCTCGGAGGTGATACCTCATGCCGAGGGTCGGCCGGAATCGCTGGCAGATAAGCTTAGCCACACTAAAATTGACGACCTGACCGTGGCCATCGGGCTCAACCAGAAGTTCCGGTTTATCAAGGAGCTTTTTGGGGGAGATGCCGACGCTTACAACCAGGCGCTCAAAAAACTGAATACCTGCGACAGCATCAACGCGGCGCGGGAATTGGTGGAACAGGAACTCAAGACCACCTACGAATGGGACGAAGAAGACCAACTTACGCTTACTTTCCTGAGCCTGATAGAGCGCCGCTACCTGTCGTAAAAGGTTTTGGGCTTTTATTGGGGCTGCTGCTGGCGGTATCTGTCCACGGCCAAAACCTGAACTATGCGCGTTATCTGTTGGACACTCTGTGCAGCCCTCACTTTTCGGGCAGGGGCTACGTGGACAATGGCTTGCAAAAAGCGGCTGATTTTATCGCCTTTCAAATGGACAGCCTCGGTGTTGAGCCCTTGAATGGGTCGCGCTTCCAGCCCTTTCAACACCCGGTGAACATTTTTCGAACCCCCGTTTCCGTGCAGATAGATGGACTTGCACTCACCCCAGGGCGCGATTTTCACATTCACCCCAGCAGCCCGTCCTATTCAGGTCATTTGTCGGTTGTACAGCTTGATACCACCTACATTGACCGCCCGGGAGATATCATCATCACTAGCGAGGCTGTCTATGTACTCCACCCTGTATCACCCCATAACCGCGACGGGGCCTCGAAAAGAGCGGGAATTTTACGTGAGCTTGCCGCATGGGTGCCGGTGATTGACCCCGTTGACAAACTTACATGGAGCGTAGGAACGAGCGTATTTAAGCAGCCCGTAATCGAGGTTAACCGCGAATTGGTTGATTGGCAGAATGCAGAAACGGTGGTACTGAGTGTGGAGAGCACTTTTGAAGAAGATTTCACCTCGCAAAATGTGTTGGGTGTTGTGCGCGGAACGGGAGCAACCGACAGTTTGCTGGTCATCACCGCCCATTACGACCACCTGGGTATGATGGGTGATGTGCTTTTTCCCGGTGCGAACGACAATGCCTCCGGTACGGCCATGTTGCTCGATTTGGCGAGGCACTACAGCCAAAACCCACCGGAATACACGGTGCTTTTTATTGCCTTTGCCGGCGAGGAGGCGGGACTGGAAGGCTCGCGGTATTTTGTGGACAATCCTTTGGTTCCGTTGGAGAAAATCCGTTTTTTGATGAATCTCGATTTGGTGGGAACCGGTGAAGACGGCATTACGGTGGTGAACGGAAAAACCTTTCCGGAGGCTGCCCGGCAACTGGCGCAAATCAACCAAGAACACAATCTGGTGCCGAAAATCAAAGTTAGGGGTGAGGCCGCCAACAGCGACCATTACTGGTTTTCGAAAAACGGAGTGCCCGCCTTTTTCATCTACACCATGGGAGACCGCGCGGCCTATCACGACATGTACGACGTTCCCGACACCATTGGCTTTGACGGCTATGAAGGCCTATTTAGGTTGGTGGTGGAGTTTTTGGAGCCGGAGTAGAGGTTGTGATGATAAGCCAATGAGACGATAAGCCGATGGTTCAATTCAACAACAGAAACTTTGTCACTTCGACCGAAAGCTACCCATTCACGATGCCACGCGAGTGAATGGAGGCTGAAGCGGAGAAGACTCTTTCGGATTTGGTTTAGGAGCGAGATTTTTACACAGAACAGATTTCTCCACTCCATGCTTCGTTCCTCAGCATTCCGGTCGAAATGACAAAACGAGGTGTTCGTGGTGTTTTATTTTTGATTACTAGTTTTTTGTCACTTCGACCGTAGCAACGACGGCAGGAGTTGCGGAGCGGAGAAGTCTCATTTAGAAATTAGATTAAAGCGCCGACGAAGACTCTGGTTCAATCAGATTTCTCTCCCGACATGCGTCGGAACCACGTTCCTCAGCATTCCGGTCGAAATGACAAAACGGGGCGGATTGAGAATAGGACTTGAAGT
>SKUL01000271.1 GCA_007129985.1 Flavobacteriales bacterium | reverse complement strand
GCCACGATGATGCCGTACTTTTTCCAGTCCCACACATTTCCAAAATGCTCGCGAAAAAAAGCCATCCGCCCTTGCTCAAAGTAATTCAGGAAGATGGCGTTGTTTACGTGGCCCATCACGTCAATGTCGGCAAATCGCACTTCCAGTCTGTGTGGAGTCATTAAAAATCGGGGTTAAATTCCGTAATTACGTCGGATGCAAATATACCTAATGCCCGTGGGCTGCGTTGTGATTCGGGTGCAGCCCAAAACTATTTCTACATTTGCTCACAGCGGCGATTTCGCTGGATGGATACAAACGCACAGGCCTTGATAGGAGGAATTTTTCGCAAGCAGCTTTTTCAAAACACGCTGATTTTTTCCGGGTCGAGCATCCTCAATCGCGCCATTCCTTTTTTACTGGCTCCCATCATTACGCGCTATCTCACTCCTGAGGATTACGGAACGGTGGCCAACTTCATCTCGCTTTTGGGATTGCTTATCGTTTTTGCCGGAGTGAATACCCACGGTTTGCTTCCGGTGAAGTACTACCAGATGGATCGTGAGCAGTTCAAAATTTTGGTGGGGAACCTGATGTTCATTCTCGTTGGGACTGCGTTGTTGATGCTTGTTGCCGTGTATTTTGTGGGCGATTTTATCGCCGCCGAATACGAAATGCCCTTCCGCTGGGTGGTTACGGCGGTGCTGTGCGCGCTGGCCATGTTCATGAATAATGTGAACCTCTCGTTGTGGCAACTCGAAAAAAAGGCCCGCTGGTACGCAACTTTCACCTTTTCGGAAACCCTTGTAAACGTTGGGCTATCGCTTTATCTGATTATGGCCCTCAAGATGACATGGGAAGGCCGACTGCTGGGCGTTGCCATTTCGCTCCTGCTATTTGGAATGCTCAGTTTGCTGCTGATATACTTGCGCGGTTTTGTAAAGTTTCGATTTCACAAACTCATGTTCACGGAGGCGCTGGCCTTTGGTATTCCCCTCATTCCGCATAATTTAAGCGGTTGGCTGCGTACGGGTGTTAACTTTTTCATCATCACATCTATTTTGGGCAGCGGTGAAGCCGGATTGTACAACCTGGGCAGTCAGTTTGCGCTGATTGTTTTCTTTATCGGCAATGGATTCAATCTCGCCGTGGCGCCGCTTATCTACGAGAAGTTGAGCAAAATCAACCCCGCCGAGAACCTCAAACTTGTGCGGATTCACTACTTGTACTTCGCAGGAATGATTCTGGCGGCCATCGCCATGAGTGTACTGGCGCCACTTGTCATTTGGGGAATTTTTCCGGAGCGGTACCACGACTCCACACCCTTTATTCCATGGCTGAGTTTTGCCTTTGCCATGTACGCCATGTACTACTCGGTGGTGAATTTTCTGTTTTTCTACAAAAAAACGCTGGTGCTGTCTGTACTCACTTTTACAAGTGGCTTGATAAACACAGCTTTGTGCTATTGGCTGGTGGATAGTATAGGGGCCATCGGAGCAGCACAGGCCTCACTGGTGTCCTTTCTCTTTATGTTTGTATCGGTAATATGGTACACGCAAAAAGTGCATCCACTTCCGTGGGGAAGGGTGCGCGAGGCGTTGGATCCTAAAAAGCTGGCCGAATGGTAAACGAGTCGCAACAAGCTGTAAACGAGCTTCCGCTGGGCGTGAGTTTTGTGGTCTTTACCTTCAACAGTCGCAAACTGATTGAGGATGCACTGGTTTCGGTGCTTGCCCAAAAAGATGCGCAACACCCGATTGAAATACTGCTGGTTGACAACAATTCGACAGACGATACCGTAGCATTCGTTACGGAATTTCTGGACACAAGTGGCGTGGATTTTCGGGTGCTGAAACAGGAAAAACCAGGGCTGTTTCACTCCCGGGTGGCAGGCATTGCCGCTGCCAAATACCGCTATTTTGTTTTTGTGGACGACGATAACCGACTTGTTGGCCAGTGGGCAGATGCTGTTTGTTACCTACTGGAAAACAAGGCCAGCGTGGGGCTCATAGCCGCTGTGAATGAAGCCCGATTGGGCGGTGAACAACCCACGTGGTGGGAGTCTCAAAAGCATTCCTATGCCGTGGGGCGACCCAATGAAGAATCCGGTCCGGTGGCCGGGGCCTTTTCAGCAGCTTGGGGTGCCGGTCTATCCGGAAGGACGCTGCTGGTAAGAAAGCTCTATGAACATGTAAAATTTTGGCTTGTTGGACGCACAGGTAGTATCTTACTTGCGGGTGAGGATTCTGAGCTCTCGTATTGGGCAAGACTCTCAGGTTATACCATTTACCAGTCAGAACTTCGGCTTATCCACTTTATCGAAGCACGAAAGCTCGATGAGGCCTATTTACTTGGTCTGCACAAAGGTTTCAGAATTGCCGACACGTATCTTTTGCAATACAGAATGGTACTCACGGGCGTGACTCCATTTTGGCATCGTTTGAATTATGCGTGGTGGTTGTGGTCCAAGTGGCTGGTAGCTCCTTTGCGAAAGGCTTTTGCTGAGGGAGAGGTAGAACGGCTGGATATCATCACCAAAAAGCCAACACTTGGTGAGTGCTTTTCCTTTCTTTTTGCCTGGGGAAAGTGGAGCAAGGTTACCCGTGAAATTAAACGCACCCGAAAAGCGTTAAAGACTATTATCGCTCCGCCTAAAGCATCGTAATTTGGAACAGCAAACCATTCGTATAACGGTCGTTACCATTGTGTACAACGGTGTGGATTCCATTGCTACTGCCATCCGCTCTGTTATTGACCAGCAATACCCCAACCTTGAATATATTGTTGTTGACGGGGGCTCGACGGACGGAACACTCGATGTTCTGAAGGGGTTCGGCGACCAAATTCAATGGATATCTGAGCCGGACGAAGGTATCAGCGACGCATTCAACAAGGGAATTCGCAAGGCTACCGGGCAAATCATCGGCTTACTCAACGCAGATGATTGCTACCTTCCCGGAACACTTCAAGCGGTAGCTAGGGGTTTCCGCGGCGAAGGTGTTTACTATGGCGCCATGCAATTAATCGAGAACAATCAGCCGGGCGGAACCTACCATCCCAACCACGAGCTGCTCGAAAAAGATATGACCCTTTGTCATCCGGCAACTTTCATCACGGCAGGGCTTTACAAAAAGCACGGACTGTACCGCACAGATTATCGCTACGCCATGGATTACGAGTTGCTGCTGCGGATGAAAACCAGCGGCGCTCCGTTTTACTGTATTCCCGAAACACTGGCACGCATGTCAACCCAGGGCGTGTCTAACATGCACTGGGAGGAGGCATTTGACGAGGTACAACGTGCCAGAAAGCTCTATTTAGCGCCTGGGCCGTTGGATCGTTATCGGATATGGGTGGTAAAATGGCGTAAAAGACTCGGTCATGCACTCGAAGGAGGACCATTGGCGCCGGCCGTTGCTGCCTATCGCCGAAACTTTTCAACCATCCGCAAAACATGAGCCGCCCCGTTTTGAAGGAAATATCCATTGTGTCGGCCAACTACAACAATGCCGCCTTTCTGGACGACTTTTTTCAGAGCGTGGAGGATAGCAGCTCGTGGCCCGGAGAGCTGGTCATTGTAGACGATGGATCAAGCGATGAATCACCTGCCATCATCGAAAAGTGGGCATCCAAATATGATTGGATACGACCTGTATTACTACCTGTCAATGTGGGGGTTGCAAACGCCACCAACCGAGGAATTGCCGAAGCCAAAGGGGCCTGGATTCTGCGGATTGACCCCGATGATATGCTGATGCCTCACCGCATTCAAAGCCAATGGGATTTTGTTCAGCAACATCCGGAGGTGGATGTACTGGGAGGAAATTGTGTGTATGTGGACGGAAAAACTCGCCAACACATCCGCACATCAGGATTTCCGTCGGTCCGCTCTGATATTGAAAAACTCTTTCATCTCGGCGAAAACGGGGTGCTCAACGGAACCACTTTGGTAAAAAAATCATGGTTTGAGCGATTTCCTTACCGCCAGGAGATGGTGTGGGCGGAAGATTATGACTGTTTTGCCCACATGTTGCATGCCGGAGCTGTGATGGCTGCTCAGCGAGAGCCCAACACATGGGTGCGCATTCATCGCGATTCCGCCACAAGCAACCTGGCGTGGGATACCCTTGAAAAGGCATGGAAGCTGAGCATAGAGCTTTTCGGCAACAAGCGCAGCCTGAAGGACGTGAAAGGCAACTTTCATCATTTACAACATTATCGGCGATATTTGCTCAGCAAAAACTCCATCGCCAAGTGGTGGCACCTGGCCGCTGCGGTGTGGTGGAGACCTGAAAAAGTTCTAAAGTCTATCTTCAAATGAAAATCGGCATACTCGGCACACGGGGCATTCCCAACCAGTACGGTGGCTTTGAGCAGTTTGCCGAGTATCTCGCGCCTGGTTTGGTGGCCCGCGGACACGAGGTTTGGGTGTACAACAGCAGTACGCATCCTTACAAGGAATCAAGCTGGCAAGGCGTAAACATCATACATTGCTATGACCCTGAAAACAAAATAGGAACAGCCGGCCAGTTTGTGTATGACTTCAATTGCATTCGCGATGCTCGCTTGCGTGAATTCGACGTGGTGTTGCAGCTTGGTTACACCAGTAGTTCTGTATGGGGGCCGTGGCTACCCGAAAATGCAGTTGTCTTCACCAACATGGATGGCCTTGAATGGAAGCGATCCAAGTACAACAAGCTGGTTCAAAAGTATTTGATAAGGGCAGAGGAGTGGGCCATCAAAACCAGCGACGTGTTGATTGCCGATAGCCTGGGGATTCGGGACTATCTTCAGGATACCTATCACAAACACTCGGAATTCATTGCCTACGGCGCAGAACCACTCGAAAAAAAGAACCCTGAGGTGCTGAATCAATGGCAACTGTCGGCAGATGACTATTACCTTTTAGTTGCCCGCATGGAGCCTGAAAACCACATAGAGGTTATTCTGGATGGTTACATGCAATCGGGGGTTGAAAGGCCTTTTGTGGTAATAGGCCGCACTGAAAACACTTATGGTAAAAGGTTGGTGGAGAAGTATGCCAAGGCACCACGTGTGAAGTTTCTGGGCGCGATTTACGACATGGATGCACTCAACCAACTCAGGCATTATTGCAGCTTGTATTTTCACGGACACAGCGTGGGAGGAACCAATCCTTCATTGCTCGAAGCCATGGCCTGTGAAACGCTGATTGTGGCCCACAACAACCCTTTTAATCGCGCGGTACTTGAAGAAGACGGCCTGTATTTTGACGATGCAGAGGGCGTATGTAATTGGATTCGGGAGGTAAGGTCCGGCGAAATGGACGAGAAGAAAGCCCGCAATCTCGAAAAAATAAAAACGCAATACCGTTGGGAACAGATTATTGACCGCTACGAGCAGGTTTTCATCAAGCACCTTGAAAGACTGAGATCATGAAAGGTTTTGCGTCCCTTTTTGCCGACTGGAGAACCGGCCTTTACACCACAGCCCTTGGTTTGTTGATTATTACCCTCTTTCTGGCGCGGCTTTTCCCTGATTATCCGGTAAACTCCTATGCAATTGTTCTCTTGTTAGTGGCGTGGCTGGTGGGAGGTGTTTTTCGCGGGCTGCGACAGCGATTGGCTATTCCGTGGTTGTGGCTGCCGATACTCTTGTTTGTGCTCTATGCGCTGGGCGTGCTATACAGCGACGACAAAGAAACCGCGGGCAGAATGCTGGAGCAGAAACTAGCCCTGCTTTTATTACCCGTTCTTGTGGGTAGCGCCAGGCAATTCAAAAGCCGGCACCTCGGTTGGAGTTTGTGGGTGTTTGTGCTTTCATCGGCGGCTGCCATGGCTGTGGCCTTTGTGTTGGCCATCATTAATGGAACGAGCGGCATGTACGGAGATATCACCTTTCTCGATATGGTGACCTACGAGAAGTTGGCCGGAACCATTGGTTTTCAGCCAATATACCTCTCACTCTACATGGTTTTTGCGTGCTTTGCCATCTACGCCCTGGGGAGATTTGAGCGTTTCAGTGAGCAGTTTTTTTTCGGTAGAAATGTACTGGTTGCGCTCCTGTTCTTTTTCTTTTTTGTATCGGTGGTGCTGCTTTCATCCCGCATGGAAATCATGGTACTTTTCGTTTCTCTGGCTGTGTTGATCGTAATTGGCGTGAGGCCCTTGAAGCGTCAACTGAGATACACCGGTGTTTATGTCGCCATGTTGTTGCTGGCCCTATTAATGATTTTGGGCAGTACCGAGAACAAGCAGCGATTCACGGAAATGATTGACATCGAATCTGATTACACCCAGGATCGCTACGGTGGGAGATCCATCCGCTTTCACAAATGGTTGAATACCCTGGAGCGTTGGTCTGAAAATCCAATTTTGGGTGTCGGTACCGGGGATATGCAGCGCGAGCTCAACGCAACCTACGCGCGCAATGATTTTCAGCTTGCACTCGATTATTCCTTCAACCCGCACAATCAATACCTCGAAACCCTTCTAACCATAGGAATTGCCGGTTTTTTAACCCTGATTGCATGGATGGGTAGTTTGTGTTGGTTGGGCTGGCGACACAAAAACTGGCTCCTGCTCGTGTTCGGGCTGATTGCTTCGCTCAGCATGATTACCGAAAGCATGTTGGAGCGTCAATGGGGTATTGTGTTCATTTGCTTTTTCGCTACGCTGCTTATAAGCGATAATTTCAAGTATTTTCGCACGGAAAGCAGCCCTCAGCAGTGAATCGCGACTACGTATATTTTCTTCGGCTCTACACACGACTTGCGAATTATGTAGCGCTTAATGTGGCCTTTGCGCTTGGGTTGTGGTTTCGCTTCCCCGATAACTGGGCACAGGTTTTCGGTAGCAACAACTACATCGCATTGCTGCTGTTTGTGAACCTCTCGTGGGTATTGATTACCAACTTGATGCGCTACTATCGGCCTTCGCGCATGCACTTAAGACCTCTTCGTAGGGCATTTCTTTTTACCCAGATTTTCCTTTTGCACCTGTTGTTGGTTCTGGCATTTAACGGTATCATCAAGACCTACTATTCGCGACTCTTTCTTACGTATTTCTATCTCTTGATGCCGGTATTGGTGCTAATGGGCGAGTGGTTGGCCAAACAAATCCTGAACTGGAATCAAAGCAGGAATGGCGATTTTGGAAAGTTGGTTTTTGCAGGTTCGACCGATACGCTCAAAGGCCTGAAGCGATACTTTGAAAACGTCACCAGCGCAAAACAGCAGGGGCGCACCTTGCATGTTGAAGATACTGTTAACCTGCTTGCCAGCATCACATCCATCCACAGCAAAAACACTATTCAGGAGTTGTATTGCAGTTTGTCGGAAACGTCGACCCAGGAACTTCAAAAGGTAGCGCAGTTTTGCGAAAACAACCTGATTCGTGTGCGACTGGTAGTAGATCACCCCCGGTGGGACACCAAACCCATAGAGGTGAATTTCTACGACTCCATTCCGGTGGTGAACATTCCCTTTACTCCGTTGGATGAGCCGGGAAACAAGCTGGCTAAACGCGCATTTGACGTCGTTTTTTCTTTACTGATGGTGCTTTTGGTTCTCTCGTGGCTGTATCCGCTGCTGGGCCTTCTTATTAAGCTTGGTTCACCGGGTCCGGTCATTTTTCGCCAGCGACGTAATGGGCTGGATAACCAACCGTTTGAATGCCTGAAATTTCGCTCCATGCGCATAAATGAAACGGCGGATTTGGAGCAGGCCACACAAAACGACCCTCGTATCACCGGTATTGGCAGGTTTATTCGTGCCACTTCACTCGATGAGTTACCGCAGTTTATCAATGTGCTGAAAGGGGAGATGTCAGTTGTGGGTCCACGGCCACACATGCTCAAACATACCGAGCAATACGCGCAATTGGTTGGGCAGTTTATGCAGCGCCACGCCATTAAACCCGGGGTGACCGGACTGGCTCAGGTAAAGGGCTTTCGTGGTGAGATTAATCAGTATGAAGACATTGCCAACCGTGTTAAGTACGATCGCTTCTACGTAGAGAACTGGTCTCTGGCTCTCGACATAAAAATCGTGCTGCTTACGGTGGTAGCGGTATTTCGCGGTCAATAGTTCCCCAAACTTATGCCGTTCTAACCTGTGGGTTTTTTCGTTTAACCAGATTTTTTATTTTTGACCGCCTGTATTTTCCAACCAAACATACGTCATCCATGAAATACACCAACCTGTTTCTTGCTTTGATTGTTTTGCTCGTCGGTTTAAGCAGTTCCTGCAAAATCGAAAAGCGCGTACACCGACCGGGATACCATGTAGAATGGCACAAAAAGCCAAAAAGTGTTCAAAAGCCTGTTGCAGAGGAAGCACAAACTGAAAAGGCAGAGCTGACGAAAGCTCAACATCGGGAGCAACCTTCTTCACAAAACGAAGAAAATCTAACCACGGATGT
>SKUL01000024.1 GCA_007129985.1 Flavobacteriales bacterium | reverse complement strand
TCAGGCAAAAGTTTCGACACATCCTCCTGCCGCACCGTGGTAATGGTGAAGATATTCAAGTCGGTAGCGTATTGGTTCAGGTACCAATAGATACCCTCGTAGTTGTTGCTGTGGTAGCTTCCGTTGAAGTGCAGAAAAACACCTTCATCGGGTAGGTTTTGCACAATGAACCACCCCATGGTGGCATCCTTAATGGCCTGGGCTTTTGGGAAATTGTCGCCACCGTGTCCCATGCCCATTTCGAGCATGGCCTGGTAACCCGGAAGCGAGGGATCGTAAGGTGGTGGCAGCGGCGGAAGCCACGCCTTCTCATCGTCGCTAAGCTCTTCGAGTTTTTCAAAACCCCCGCGGTACACAGCCGAGGCCATATAACGCGGTACATTGGTTGCCACAAAAGGGACATTCTGCTCACGGGCAAAATCAACAAGTGGCTTGTAATCGGTGGCGTAGTTGCTCCAGATGGAGTGCACCGTATCTCGAAACTCCTTGTCTTCGAGCTCACCTGCCAAGTATGCATTCAACAAATGCTGTGTATCCCGCTCAAACATTTCGGCGCCCATTACGAGATTGCCGCGGCGATGTAAATCCTGCGCAAGCTTCAGTTGCATCCAATGCCCAATGGCATCGTCGTGGTATTCACCAAACAAAACCACCTGCGCCTTTGAGGCATCGCGGGCCATTTTTTCAAAAGTGGTTTTCTTCCCTTTGCCTGTAAAAAGGCGATACGCCTCAACATTTTGCGCGTGTGCACCCGCTGAAAATAACCAGGCACACATCAAAATTCCCCAAGTTTGCTTCATGCTGCTAATGTAATCACAACTTAAAAATTGTGTAACGAACAAGAATCGCCCCAAAAGGGTTACATTTACCATTCAACAAACACACAACCCCAAATGAACGACGGTATGGACTTCATCAACATGTTTCTCTCCAACATCATCCTGATTGTGGTGTTGGTTTTTCTGGTTCTTAAATCGGTGATTATCGTTCGCGAAAAAACCTCGGTTGCCATTGAGCGACTTGGAAAATACAACCGTATTGCCACCTCAGGTTTCAACTTGATTATTCCATTTATTGAACGGAACGCAGGCGTTGTAAACCTCAGGGTACAGCAACTGGATGTGGACGTAGAAACCAAAACCCTTGATGATGTTTTTGTTCAACTCAAAATTTCTGTGCAATTTCAGGTGAAGAGCGAACGCGTGAGAGAAGCCTTTTACAGCCTTGATGATCCGCGCCTGCAAATTTCGTCCTATGTATTTGATGATGTTCGGGCTGAAGTTCCGAAGCTGGATCTGGACGATGTGTTTGCCAAAAAAGAAGACATCGCTCTTGCTGTTGCCCAAAACCTGCGAGATGCCATGGAAGAATATGGCTTTCGTATTGTCAAAACGCTGATTACGGATATTGATCCTGACGACCGTGTGAAAGTTGCCATGAACAACATCAACGCTGCTAAGCGAAACAAATACGCGGCTCTTGAAGAAGCCGAGGGCGAAAAAATCCGCATTGTGAAAAAAGCCGAAGCCCACGCCGAAAGTACGCGTCTTTCCGGACAGGGTATTGCACAGCAACGCCTTGAAATTGTTCGGGGTTTTAAGGAGTCTGTGGAGGATTTCCAGCGTTCACTCAAAGAAGTATCACACGAGGAGGTAATGCAGTTTGTGTTGCTCACCCAGTATTTCGATACCTTGAACAACGTGGGTTCCAACTCCAAAAACACTTCTATCCTGATTCCGCATTCGCCTTCGGCCATGAAGGATTTCCAACAACAAATTATTGAAGGAACCTACGTGGGGCAACAATTGCGCGATAACATTAAGCAGTCTGAAGAAGAACAGGAAGCGAACAAGGCCAAACCGCGCAAAAAATCCAACCGGGGCGACGACCCGTTCAAGAGCCACGACTAGTTGATGCCGTATTCGTAGAAGTCAATATCAAATTGAATGACTTCGGGCTTTTTAAAGAGCACATTCCAAAAACCGTCGTATTCCATACGCTTCGGAACGGGAATGCCGTCAATGATGTGGTTCAGCACCTTGATGTGAATATCAAAGTTGAATAGCATAATGTCGTTCTGCAAAACGTATTCGCGCATTACCACCTTCATGCTTTCCTGGTCAAAATAGGTTATCATGCTTTTGATGACCGTGTCGTTTTTTTTGTTGCCCTCCTTCTCGCTCACGTCAAACACATAACACGGCCGCCCCTCATACACCGTGTGGTAAATGTGAAAGTTGTAGTACTCAATCATTTCATCGCTGAAGAGCGCCACTTTGTTACCGATAAAAGGCACTGATGCAATTTCCTGTCCCGGGTTGAAGAGCATTTTTTTGAGCTGGCTCTTGTACTTTTCGATGGTTGAAGCGTTGGTCAGCTCCTGCTCCATGCTTTTGATTTCGGTGGTCGGATAGTAGCGCTCACGCGGAAAAAACACATCATCAAACATTTCGGCGGTGAGGTAGCGGTGCTCCCCCTTGCGGTTGTACAGTCTGCCGTTGGTTTTTTCCTTATCGATGGTGACCCACGCCATTCGGTCGTATCGGTGCAACGTTGCTTCCCTGAAAAGCGTAGCTTGCTCCTTCTCCCCTCCTTTATTGAATACAGTAAGATTGCTCGTATAACGGTGCGGGTAGAACCGAAGGTTGATGTAAGCCTGATAAAAGGAGCTATCGTTCACCACCTTCCAGATAAAATCCTCGTGATCCAGGTCGGGCTCCGAAGCCACAATAAATTCCGAAAGTGTAACCACTTTCACCACTTCCTGCGCGCTCAGCAACACCGGAAAGAGCCATATCAAAACCAGTAGGCGCCTCATCAACGAAAATACGTTCCGGAGGGGGTGATTGTTGCGTGAGCCGGGTTTTGCGGAAAAGTTGGACGCCTGTTCCAACCTGTGAGCGTTCTGAATACATCCCACCCCGACTGCGCTACCCTTCTACCCTGCTCCAAACCTTCAATATTGTCGGCCTGAATATGGTAGCCGCCCATTACGCGGGATATTCCCGCTGCTTCGGCTGCGTCGGTGAAGGTGGCAAAATACAGCTCAACAGAGTCGCTTTGAAATTCAACAGCCTCTGTAAGCACTCCGGGCTTGAGTCTTACGCTGTGGTCAAAGTAGTCGTTTCCTTTAAACAGCTTCAGCGCATGTGAGCATGCCCCGCTTACCGTGCTGTGGCCGGAGGTATAGGCAGGAAACGGCGGACACAAAAAACTAAAGGGCGAGTAAGGAATCCACTCGCGGCCCTGCATTTCCTGCCAGCCTTTGTCGGGACCTGCCCACCCCACGAAGGTAGTATCAGGTAAAATCTCACGAATCAATGCATAAGGTCGCGCAAAATCGTAGAACATCTTGGCATCCCAGCAGGCTATAAAGGCATCCATAGCCACTGCTTCCACCCAAAAGTACATGAGCACGTCCTCATCCAGCGTATGTCTGTCGCGCGCTGAGACGTGCTGCGCAAAAATGAGCCAGTGACCAGCCTGCTGTACAGAATGAGGGCCGTCGCGCATAAACTCAACCAGCGCTTTTTGCCACGGTACGAGGTTGGTTTGCAAGGAAATCACCTCGCGCACCTGATTCAGCAATTCTTCGGAACCAACGGCAGGCGGTGGCCCCGGGCGATGCTGACTTGCCGAATCCAGAAACACAGGCTCCACAAGATGCCATTGAGGCGACAGGCATTCAGGGGCAAAACGCTCGCCGGTTTCTTCATGCACAAAATACTTGGGTTGCCACTTCTCAACATCTACCATCGTATCGGGATGGTTTACCGGAACGTAGCCCGTGTAATCTGCGTATCGAATGCCATCGGTGCCCAGCTCATTAGAACCATCTTCCAGACGTGTTTCGATGACCATTTTGGCGGCGAGATTACCCAGACCTTCGGGTGTGGATGGGTCAATACTCTCGTTGTCGGGGTCGAGGCCCATTTCCAGCATGGCGTCGCGTAAAAATTCGGCGTCGGCGAAATAGTAATGCAAACACGCGCGGTATGCGGCGTAGCTGATGGCGATTTCCTTGTTTTCGAGTGTTCGCATCATCTTCGGAGCGCGTTCAACATCCTGAAGATACATGGGTTCGGCAAAATCATCGTATCTGCTCCACGCATCATACACCGAGGTCCAGATAAGGGCAAGAATACGCGAAGTAATAGTGGGCCGCGGATTGAACCGATCCGTATCCCTGGCCGTGGCCTCGAGTGTTATCTTTCCCCATTCATAGGCGCGATTGGGCCACTTTGGCTCGGGTTCAGGTGTAGATGATTCCTCGCACGAAACCGAAAACAACGCAAGAACTGCAAAGAGAAAACCGACTTTTAAATGCTGCATACTGAGAAACCGGCGCAGAGTGAATCACGCAGTGAAAGTCAAAGGTACGCCTTATTCGCCGCATAAAAAAAGCCTGACTGCAACTGCAATCAGGCTTTGGGATATGTTGAAGTGGGTAACTAAACCCTAGCTGTGTCCTCGTAAAACTCTACTTCACCGGTTTCTACATCGTACATTCCACCAATCATGGAGATTTTTTTGGAACGAAGCATTTCATCGAGTACCGGGCTTCTTCTGTGGATTTCATCCATTACAAGCTGTACGTTGAGCTGAGCAACCCGATCTACAAACTCACCATTGGACGATGAACGGTCACCGGTGGTTTGAGTTTCCGCCTCTACCGCAGGCTGAATTTTGTTGAGCAATGATGTGAGATTACCGAGCTCTACTTTGTCGCAAGCGCCTTTTACTGCGCCACATTTGGTATGCCCAAGTACCACAATAGCCTTTGAACCGGCGGCTGCACACGCAAACTCCATACTTCCAAGTACATCTTCGTTCAGAATGTTTCCGGCAACCCGGCAGCTAAAAATGTCGCCAATACCCTGATCAAAAACCAACTCTGCCGGAACACGGGAGTCTATACAACTCAACACTACTGCAAAAGGGTGCTGACCTGAGGATGTTTGCTCTACCTGGCTCAATAAGTCCCGTCCGGTCATACGTTTTTCGAGAAAGCGTTTATTACCGTTTTTCAGAAGCTCAATTGCCTCAGTGGGTGTGATCTTGTCCTGCAACTCTTTTGTAAGTGTTCTCATTGTTTAAATTTTCTTTGTTTGTGTGTAGCATCAATTTCGTCAAAAATGTCAAAAAACCATCGCATTACGAAATGAAACTACGAAGTCTCCTTGCTTTTAGCATATTTTTAGAATCTTGTTTGGCGGAATGCCAACCGTCGGGCTTCAATGTTTAGGGAAGCTGTTACATTTGAAATCTCAATCAATCAGTACCCCTGCCTATGGAAAAGCGTCAATTACGTGCCCAATTATTCAGACACCTCGACGGGCTGGTTACAGCTCCCATTGCCCATGCGCTCATTCAGCGTGGAGTCCTGAAGCGCATTTTGCAAGACCGAACCGTTGATTTGGATGCTCTTTCTGAGGATTTTTCGGCCAACGCCGGTTACCTCAACGTAGCTCTGCGCGTATTGGCCTCGCAAGGTTTTCTGGATTATAACGTAGATGCTTCAACCGGTAATGTGCGCATTGACTGCAACGCAAAATCTGAAAAAGCCTTTGGGATGTTCGGGATGTACCAAAGCGTAGTGGAGATGCTCGATCTGTCAGGAAATTTCCATCCACGTAAGTTTGAAGAAGCACCCTTTCGGAAATTGCAGGCGGTTCATAGAGAGCAGCAAGAGCTTGCGAAGAAGGTTCCCGCCAACGAACCGGAGCGCAGCCTGTACCAACAAATCCTGGCTCACAGAGAGGGTTATATCGTAGGCCCTACCCTTGTGCGCCTGGGAATGAACGGTATGTTTCACCAGTATTTTATGAGCACATCCTTTAGGCCGGAAGAGTTTCACAAGAATTCCGGTCTTTTTCGTGAGCTATTGCACATTTTAACCGATATGGGATGGTTTACCGAAAAGGATGGGCACTTCAGGTTTACCGATAAGGGCTTTTTCTTTGCAAAGCGGGCAAGCGCTTATGGAGTTACCGTTTCGTACCTGCCGACTTTCCGAAAAATCGAAGAGCTCATTTTTGGCAATGCTGACGTGCTCAGGGTAACAGAGCCCGGCAAAGAAGAACTGCACGTTGACCGCGAAATGAATGTTTGGGGCAGCGGAGGTGCTCACAGCAATTATTTTAAGGTGGTGGATGAGGTGATAATTGACTTATTCAACCGCCCGATTGAGGAGCAACCTAAAGGCGTGCTGGATATGGGCTGCGGGAACGGAGCTTACCTGAAGCACATTTTTGAGGTGATTGAACAGCGCACCCTGCGAGGAACCATGCTGGAAGAACACCCTCTCTTTCTGGTAGGTGTGGACTACAACGAAGCTGCGTTGCGGGCTACACGCTCCGCGTTGATTCAGGCCGATATCTGGGCCAAGGTAATCTGGGGTGATATCAGCAACCCGACTGCACTGGCCGACGATTTACGAGAGCACTACGATATGGATTTAGGCGATCTGCTGAATGTCAGGACCTTTCTGGATCACAACCGCATCTGGAAAGAGCCGACGGAGGTGAAAAATACCGAGAGTTCATCTACCGGTGCCTTTGCCAGCAGAGGAAAGCGTTTGTTGAACAGCCATGTTGAAGCCAACCTGCGGGAGCACTTTGCAGCGTGGTCGCCTTACCTGCAGCGCTTTGGATTGTTGATGATTGAATTGCACACGGTAGAACCTCATCTCGCAGCACAAAACATTGGGCGTACAGCCGCCACGGCGTATGATGCCACCCACGGCTTCTCCGACCAGTACATCGTAGAAATTGAAGTACTTCACAAGGTTTGCAGGGAGGTGGGACTGGAACCGGATATGGCTGTTTTTCGGCGATACCCCGATACGGATTACGCCACGGTGAGCATTAACCTACTACGCGGAAAAAAGTAGTCTAACCGATAGGGGTTTTCTTTTTCCCCGGCTTTACCCACAGGTAATCAACAAAGAACAGAACCCTTACGGAGAGGCTATTTAACTGCGGCAGATCTACCAGACTCTGTACGTTGTTGAAGTAGTTTATCGGTATCTCATCACCGGCCTCGTTAATCACGTTCTTCCACACGATGCTCAGTTCGCTTCCGGGAGTAAAAATCCACGTAAAGGCAAGGTCAATATTGAAAACGTTGAAATTCACATCGTGATTGATACCGTGGTCGGTAGGAAGTAATGAACCGTCGGATTCAACGATGTAGTATTGGTCGTACACCGCACGCGACCAGTAATGCCTCAGTCTGAACAGCAAGTCCATATTAGGGCCAAAGCTGTAGCGGGTTGTGAGCAGATTTTCGATGGTATTTCGCTTGCGCTTTCCGAAAATGATGTTGCCTTGCGCGTCGTTGTTCACCCAGCCAATGTCATCAAACTGGTCATTAAAATTGACACGTGGTATGATGAAAAGCTTGTCGCTCACACGCCATCGCGGAGATAGATAGTACGACAGTTCCCAACGGTTGTTCTCATCAAAGTTGGCGTAATCTACTCCCCCATCAATCGCCAGCACTTTACTGTAATCGGATGAAAACCATCCTCCTGCCCAGATAGCGCGCGGTGCCTGATAGAACTGTTCAAAGGTTCGGGTTTCGAAGTAGTCTTTCCAGCCGATGGGCGCCCCCGAAACAGAAAGATTCACCATCAGAAATCCCTTGAACAACATTCTGTGCGACAGGCTGGAAGTAAAACCGGTGAAAGTGGATGGGTTGTACAACCTGAAATAGCTGATGCTGAAATTGGTCCATGAACGCAAGAATATGCTGTATGGTTCGAATAAGTTGTAAGAGATCTTGGCGCGCGTGGCCATCTCATTGTTGGCCGCCAGAAATCCGAGATCATTGGGGTTGTATCGGTCGGATTCGAGCTGGTGCTCAATACCGTATTGTAAGTTGCCGCTCACTTTAGCAAGATCCATAAAGTAGCGAAAGCCCACATCATTTCCCTCATTGGGCATAAATCGCTGAGAAACTGCCCCTACCCCCGCTGCCTGCCAGGTGTTGGTTTTGTCCATGATTCGAAAGTCGGTGGCCGTTACGTTGGCGTCGTAAGTACTTCCCTCCCGCCATACGTTGGTGTTAATGAGCGACACGTATGAGTTATTCTTCAAATTCTGGTCTACCACAAACACATTGTAGTTCGAAAATGGATTGGTCATAACTCTTCGACGGTCGCCTTGTTCATTCTCGATGGTTGCGTACGTTGCAGCCGTGAGCGAATTCAGCACACCTATACCAAGGCCTGAATTGGTTCTTCCTGAAAGCTTTGTGGAATTAAGGAGTTGTGTTTCCTGCGGATTTTCCACGATACGTTCACCGGCCTCAAGCTGTCCGGCTACGGAGAAGTAATTCACAGGCCTGCCTCCTATTCGTCGGGAATAGAAAATATCGCCCTTGTTGAACAGCTCTGTACCTTCCGTAAAAAACTGTCGGCGCTCCACAAAAAAAACCTCAAACGGACTGAGATTCAACACTTCGTTATCGGGCAGCACCTGACCAAAATCGGGTAT
>SKUL01000354.1 GCA_007129985.1 Flavobacteriales bacterium | reverse complement strand
GTAGGTGGTTCCTCTGAAGGTCACTTCTTCCGGACTTTCTGCATTGAACTTGATGGCGTAGTAGTTTTTGTTGATGTATTCCACAATCTGCGGATTCTTAAAGGTGTTTTGGTCCATCATTTTACACGGACCGCACTACGAAGTGTACACATCAACCAACACCTTGCGGGGTTCCTTTTTCATGCGTTCTTCGGCCTCGTTCAGGGTAATCCACTCAACTTCCTGAGCTTTGAGATGGGTTGATAATGTGGCGACGAGCAATAGTGAGAGTAAAAGAAAACGCATGATATAGGTTGTTTTGTGAACGGAAGCCCACAAAGACCATTCCATCCACGGTTTGTATCCGGGTATGTTATGGACCTTAACGAACACCGTGCATCAATTTCTTTAGAAGGGTGTTGAGTCCCAAAATAAGAACACCTGCGGATATGGGCACCAGCGTAAAAATCAGGAAGAAAGCAGAAAGCGAATAGTTTTCGGTCACGTCGTCAATCATTCCGCCGGCGGTGTGGGCCAGCTTGTTTCCAATGGCGATGGCGAGGTACCAGATTCCGAACATCATGGCAATCATGCGCCCGGGAACCAATTTACTGAGGTACGACAATCCAAGCGGCGAAAGGCAAAGTTCACCAAGGGTATGGAAAAGATAGGCCAGAATCAACCACATCATACTCACGGCAGCGGTATGTGCTCCCTGTGGAATGGACATCGCGCCATAAGCCAAACAGCCAAATCCCAACCCGAGCAGAATCAGTCCAAAGGCGTACTTGAATGCAGCACTCGGGTTGAATTTGCTCTCCCACCAACGAGAAAACAGCGGGGCAAAAGCAATGATGAAGAGCGAGTTCAGAACGGCATACCATGTAGCAGGTACTTCGGTGCCCTCTATGCTGAACTCGTTGTAGAGCTTAAAAACCACAATACCCCAAATCGCCACAAAACTAAATCCAAGAATGCTGTTGGAGAATGCAATGCGCTGACGGGTTTCTTGAAAAAGCTTCACCAATACCCACGTGATAATCAGAAGTGGTATGACCGTAATCAGTGAATCCACAATTTTAAATATCGTGGCTGTGCTTCCGGCCAGTGCTCTGTCCGTATAATCGCGGGCAAAGATGGCCATGGAACCGGCTGCCTGCTCAAACGACGCCCAGAAGAAAATGGTGAAAAAGGCAAAAATGGCTACTGCTATCATGCGGTCGCGAATCACTTTTTCGTAGCGAATAATGCGGCTTATGAGCAGATATACAAATAGCCCCAAGGCCACCAATATCACGAAGGTTGAGCCGTCCAGTCCAAAGGTCTCAAAATTGAACAGGTTGGTATTGCCGATTTTCGACATAGGGTCATTGATAATCCACGTTAAGCCCAACACCGCGCAAACCATGATGATGAACCTGTCGAACAGGGTAAAGTGGTTCAGCTTTTCCTTAGTCACTTCTGTTTTTTCAGCGTCGGGTGCAAACTCATCGCTCCAGTCTTCGTCCACAGGTTTTTCGGGTTTGGCTCCCACGTCTCCAAAAAGTGGCTGAGCAAACCAGAATTGAAGCATCCCCAGAAACATAAAAATGCCCGCAAGACCAAATCCCCAGCTCCATCCAACTTTTTCGCCCAGATAACCACAGAGCATGATGCCCAAAAAGGCACCGGCATTTACGCCCATGTAAAAGATGGTAAAGGCACCGTCTTTCTTTTCTTCGCGGCCCACGTACATCTTGGAAATGATGGAGGTGATGTTGGGCTTGAAAAATCCGTTTCCGAAGATAAGCAAGCCAATACCGATGTACAAAAACAAAGGCGTTTCAACCGCCAGCGCCGCGTGGCCAAGGGTCATCAAGAGCGCTCCGATGGCCACAGCCAGCCTGTAACCAATATACCGGTCGGCAATGTAACCCCCGAGAATAGGAGTGAGGTAAACCATAGAGGCGTAGGTACCAAGCAGCGACAAGGCATTTTCGCGGGCCCATCCCCATCCCGGATTGTCGCCCACCAAAGAAGCGGTGAGGAAAAGTACGAGCAGGGCACGCATTCCGTAAAAAGAAAAGCGCTCCCACATCTCTGTGAAAAACAAAACAAACAGTCCCGATGGGTGGCCCAGTACGGTTGACTTAAAAAAGTTGTCGGTAGCGGTTGACATGGTTTAGTTGTTTAGTTCGCGATCTACTCCGTGCATAAACTTCTTGAGCAGTGGTGATATGGCAAGCAGCAACACTCCGAAGAACATCCCTGCGTAAAACAGGTATTCGAAGAGCTCGAGATAGACACCCTTGGCCATTTCAATGTCTTTGATTTCTCCACCCTCGGTGTCTATGGCGGCGATGTTGGCCAGCACGGATGCAATAAACTCTGAGCTGGCAGTTGCCAGAAACCACACGCCCATCATAAAACCGACAATTTTGGGTGGAGACAGTTTGGTTACAGCACTCAACCCCACAGGAGAGAGGCAAAGCTCACCCCAGGTATGCAGCAGGTATGCCAGCACCAGCCAAATCATGGCAACCTTGCCCATGGTAGCGAGGTTGATACCCAGCACCAAGGCTCCAAATCCCAAACCGACGAGGATGATTCCGAAAGAAAACTTAACCGCAGTGTTGGGGTTGAAACGTCCCAGTTTTACCCACAGCATAGCAAACACAGGGGCAAAGAGAATGATGAAAATGGCGTTGAGACTCAGGAACTGTCCTGCCTTGATGGTTATGCCGAAAATCTCGCGATCCAATACGCGGTCGGCAAAAAGGTTGAGTGAGGTGTAGGCTTGCTCAAACAAGGCCCAGAAAATCACGGTAAACACAATAAGTACGGTGAGGGCAATGAGTCGTTCGCGGCCAACCTTGTCTAGCTGCGTTACCGCATAATAAGTGATGTAAATGAGTGAAGCAGCACCAGCTACCATCAGCAACTTTTCAACTGTTGAATGGCTTTGCACCATTTGCCACACCACTGCGCTTCCCAATATGGTAAGGGTGTAAATCAGCCACTCCTGCGACAGTCCGTACCGGGTCTTTTTCCTCAATTGTTCGGGGTTGCGTGGTTCGCCTTTGCCCAATAGATAAGGGCGACCTTTTACGAAGGAGATTAACCCAAAGAACATTCCCACTCCTGCAGCACCAAAGCCGTACCCCCATCCGTAAGCCTCACCCAGCCAAACGCAAACTATGGTAGCCGCCGCAGAACCTATGTTGATTCCCATGTAAAATATGGTGAAACCGGAATCGCGCCGTTTGTCGCCGGGAGGGTATAGCTCGCCTACAAGTGAGGAAATATTGGCCTTGAGAAATCCCACACCCATAATGATGAGCGCGAGGGAGAAGTAAAAGACCTGCAGTGCAAAATCGTCGCGAACCACATCGCCATTAGCCGCAATGGAGGCTTCCCGCCCTTCGAAGGCAAGCCCGAGGTGTCCCAACACCAGCAAAATACCTCCAAACAACACCGCTTTGCGGAATCCCAGATAGCGGTCTGCCAAAAAGCCTCCCAGTACAGGCATGGCATAGACCAAAGCTGCGTAGCTTCCAATCAGTAGGTTACCCGATTGGTCATTGAAAAGGTGGTATTGTGTGAGGTAAAAGATGAGCAGCGCCTTCATACCGTAAAAGCTGAAGCGCTCCCACATTTCTGTTACAAAGAGAATGAACAACCCCTTGGGGTGCCCGAGCAATTCGTTGTTGTTTACCGTGGAGGGTGCATTCATACAGTGTTGCTTACAGGTTTTCTTTCAGCCAGGTGCTGAGTTGCTCAAAGAGATGGTTTCGGGTGTTACCCCCGTAAATACCGTGGTTGCGGTTGGGGTAGATAAATAGGTCGAATTGTTTGTCGGCGGCCACCAGGGCGTCAATCATCTCCATGGTGTTTTGGTAGTGAACGTTGTCATCGGCCGCTCCGTGAATGAGAAGATACTTGCCTTTGAGTTTATCCACGTGGTTGATGGGGGAATTGTCGTCGTAGCCGTCTTCGTTTTCCTGTGGTGTGCGCATAAACCGCTCGGTGTAAATGGTGTCGTAAAAGCGCCAATTGGTTACAGGGGCAATGGCAATACCCGCTTTGAAATACTCGGCGCCTTTGGTCATGCAGAGCGACGAGAGATAGCCTCCGTAGCTCCACCCCTGAATACCAATGCGCTCGCTGTCAACATAGGGGAGGGTAGCGAGGTATTTGGCGGTAGAAATCATGTCTTCGGTTTCGAGCTTGCCCAGTTGCAGGTAGGTGCTGTGTCCAAATTCGTTTCCGCGGTACATCGTTCCGCGCGGGTCCACAGAAATCACGAGGTAGCCTTGCTGCGCCATCATCTGATGCCAGAGGTAGTTGTGGCCTCCCCAACTGTTGCTCACCATGTTGCTTCCCGGTCCTCCGTACACGTTGAGCAACACGGGGTACTTTTCATTCGGGTTGAAGCCGGTGGGCTGAATCATCCAAGCGTTCAGTTCATCGCCGTTTTCCGTTTTAAAGGTAAAAAACACCTTGGGTGAAATGCGGTACTCAGACATGGCCTCCCGCAAACGGCGATTGTCTTCGAGCACCCTGATTTGCTTGCCTTTATTGTCGTGCAGGGAAATCACGGGCGGGGTATTGGCGTCCGACCAGGTGTTGATGAAATAGGCAAAGCTGGAGCTGAATTGGGCCTTGTTGTTGCCCGGCATGGCGCTCAGGCTGCGTTTCTTTTTTCCGCGAAGGTCAACGGTAAACACGGCTTTTTCCAGCGGACTCTCTTCTGCGGCGATGTAGTAAACACGACCTTCTTCCTCGTCGAGCCCCAAAAACTCGGTAACTTCCCATTTGCCCGATGTGATGGCCCGAACTTCCTTGCCACTCATGTCGAAAAGGTAGAGGTGGTTGAAGCCTGTTCGGGCGCTGTTCCACAAGAATTCTTTGCCGTTGCTCAGAAATGTGAGGTTGTCGTTGATTTCGATGTAGGTCTCAGACTTCTCCTCAAAAATGCGTTTCAGCTCTATGTCAAAGGGGTGGTCTTTGCTCAAATCGGCCAGCAAAAACTCGAGGTGGTTTTGGTGACGATTCATTTTCATGATGCACAGCTCGTGGTCTTTACGCGTCCACGCAATACGCGGAATGTAGTATTCCTTGTTGGCAGGCAAGTTGCAGTTTTTGGTTTTTGCCGTCGCTACGTCGTAAATGTGTACGGTAACTTTTGCGTTTTCCTCTCCGGCTTTGGGGTATTTAAAAGTGTATTGTTCCGGATAAAGTTCTCCGTACATGGCCATCTGAAACTGCTTCACGTTGCTCTCGTCAAAGCGGCAGTAGCCAATGCGGGTTCCGTTAGGCGACCAGTGAAAAGCCTTGTTGTAGCCAAATTCCTCCTCATATACCCAGTCGGGATATCCGTTGATGATGTGGTTTTCTTTTCCGTCGTGGGTTACCTGTGTTTCGGTGTTGGATGCCAGGTCCTTGATAAAGATGTCGTTTCCGCGGATAAAGGCAATTTTATCTCCTTTGGGTGAGAAATCGGCGAGGCGCTGTTTGCCTTTGCTGAAATCGGTGAGCTTTTGAAGGTCTTCCTTTTCGATGTCGTACACAAAGTAGTTGGCGAGGTAGGAGCGACGGTAGATGGGTTCAACCTCCGTTTCGAGCAGTACCTTTTTTTCGTCTTCGCTGAATTGGTAGCGCGAGATGGTGAGTTTTCCGGGAAGCACGTCTGCCGGAACGAGCGTACTCACTTTTTCTCCGTCGCTGTACTGGTATTTATTCAGCTCTGTTTTTTGTTCAACCCGGTTGAGACGCGTGTAATGCACGCCGTCTTTCATGGATTCAAAAGAGCCTGCCGAAGCGGGAAAAAAGGTAGGCGTATTCCAGATGAGTGCGTTGGTGAACTCTTTGTTCTGGGCCTTGAGTTGAATGGAACTCATGCTGACGAGCCACAGCCCCAGCAGAAAGAAAATGTTTGTTCGCAACATGTTTTTGAGTGAATTACGGGTACACATAGCTTGCCTGAAGTCCGAGTGGAATGCCGAGTTTCCAGTACACGAGCAGGAAAATGGTCCACGCAATAAGGAAAACTATGGAGTACGGAATCATCATGGCAACCAATGTGCCGATTCCGGTTTTCTTCACATAGCGCTGGCAGAAAACCACCACCAGCGGGAAGTAGGGCATCAGTGGCGTAACAATGTTCGAAACCGAATCTCCTACGCGGTAAGCCGCTTGTGTGAGGTCAGGGGAGATGTTGAGTTGCATTAGCATGGGAACCATAATGGGGCCGATAAGCGCCCACTTTGCCGAGGCCGAGCCAACGAGCAGGTTCACAAACGCGGTGAGGAATACAATTCCAACAATGGTTACCTCCGCGGGGAGGGCCATCGCCTGCAAACCGGCGGCGCCTTTTAGAGCGAGCAAGGCCCCGATGTTGGATTTTCCAAAAGCGTCTATAAAGAGCGCACAGAAAAAGGCCATCACAATGTAGTAGCTCATGCCCGACATGGCTTTACTCATACTCGCAATGAGGTCTTTGGAGTCTTTGTAGGTTTTTATCATAAACCCGTAAATGACACCGGGCAGTAGAAAAATCAGGAAGATGAGCGGTACGATACTGCGCATCAGCGGAGCCGAAAATGATGCGATTTCACCGTCGGGTGAGCGCATGGCCGAATTCTCAGGCCATACCCAGAGAAACAAGCCCACCAAACCGAGTATCATAGCCGCTGTAGATACCCAAAAGGCTTTGCGCTCTTCGGGTTTGAGTTCGTCCATGGTGGGTTCATCTTCAATTACATCGTCTACAGGAGCGGTTTTCTTTAGGCGGGGTTCTACGACTTTATCTGTAAGGTACCACCCCAGACCCACAATCAGAATACTTGATGCGCTGGTAAAGAACCAGTTGTTGAGTGGGTTGAGCTCAATCACCGGGTCAATAATACGAGCTGCTGCCTGGGTAAACCCCTGAAGTAGCGGGTCAATTCCCGAGGGAACAAAATTGGCACTGAACCCGCCCGATACACCCGCAAAAGCTGCGGCAATTCCTGCCAACGGGTGTCGGCCGGCGGCGTAGTAAATTACACCTCCCAACGGTATCACCAGCACGTAGCCCGCGTCGGTAGCGGTGTGGCTCACAATGGCTACCAAAATAAGCATAGGTGTAAGCAGTGAACTTGGCGTAAGTCCGAGGAGGTATTTAAGTCCGGCGTTGATAAAACCCGAGTGTTCGGCTACACCCACACCGAGCATGGCTACCAGCACAATTCCCAAAGGAGCAAAGCTCATGAAAACGGTCACCATGTTCGCCAGAAAGTCGGCCAAACCTCTTCCTGTGAGCAGGTTCATCACGCTTACCGGATCGCCGTTGCGGGGGTCAATCTCCGTAAAGGTTATGGGTGCCAATATGGCTGACAGTGCCCAAACCAGCAGCAGCAGGATAAAAAACAAGATGGCCGGGTCGGGAAGTTTATTACCCGCCACTTCAATCAGGTCGAGAAATTTGGCAAGTGCGCCTTTTTTGGGCTTTTCGGCTGGCGTAGAGGTTTCGCTCATGGACTCAGGTTTGTGTTCGCATTTGGCTTCAATTGCCCGTCAATCAATTAGATGCTTCTTTTTGATTCGTTTCGGACGTGCCGAATATATGGATTTAGCCGCAAACTATTATTCCGTGGGCTATCTTGAAGAAGCGAACAGTCGGGAGAGGTCGGTTTTCCATGTGATACGTTCTTTGCTTCCCCCAAAGCAGTTCTGAGCAGAAATCTGTTTCATTTGTTTGTGGAATGAAATTTCTCCGCTTCGTAACTCCTGGCGTCGTTGCTTCGGTCGAAATGACAAAAAACGAATAATCAGAAACAAAACTCCAATTACGCTCTGGTGTCATTTCGACCGGATAGCTGAGAAACGAGGCCTGAAGTAGCCTGCCCCGAAGTATTTCGGGGATAAATCTTTTTAGAGATACTGACTATTCAGCCTTCTCCACAGCTACTGTCAGTGCGCGGAACGTATCTCAGCAGCCAATACTCCCACTAACCACACCACCTCCCTCAACCGTCAATCCCGCACCCGTGCATAAGGAAACTGCGCTTCTTTCTTGAGCGAGTAATAGCTGTTCAACCCCGAAATTCCGGCAGAGCCTAATTGGCCTAAGTCCAGATGACCTTCATCATCAAACGCCTTGTCGGGCGCGATAAGATGTACAATGCGCCCCACCACCAGCAGGGTGTCGTTGGTGGTGATGGGTACAAGCTCCTCCAGTTGCATGCCGAGCTTGAGTTGACTTTCCGCTACAAAGGGGGCATCGAAACCAGCAATGTACTCCTCGGTAAAACCACAGGCCTCAAACTCCGAAACAGCTTTGTCATACTTGGCCGAAGTCTGATGCGCCGCCTGCACATGACTCACCGGAACGTGATTGAGCGTGTACACTCCGCTTTGTTCAAGATTTTCAAAAGTATGGCGTCTTACTTCGGTTCGCGGACGAAGCACCATACCCAGCACCGGCGGATTGCTCCCCAAATGCACCACGGAACTGAAAATGGCGAGGTTGCTGATTCCGTCGGCAGAGCGGGTTCCCACCAGATTGGCAGGCTTGATGCCCGTTACCGAGTTGATGATGTTGAGCCGCCGTATGC
>SKUL01000287.1 GCA_007129985.1 Flavobacteriales bacterium | reverse complement strand
CCAACAGCAGAGGCAACCGAATCACCTTTTGTACCCCAAAGTGCAGATGAGTGGCAGGAAATTACCATCACCAATATTGGTCAAAACTATTGGGGGCCGGGGTTTATGTTCATGTTCCGCTTTACCAACAACAACGGAAACAATATCTACATTGACGACATCAACCTTACCACCACGATGGTTAGCGTGGAGGAACTCGACAAAGAACCTGCAACGGTAGAACTGTACCCCAACCCGGCAGTAGGATTTACCTATCTGGAGTTTGATCTGCCAAACAGCGCAAGGGTATCATACCGCGTGATGGATGCAACCGGACGACTTTTGGATGAAAAACAACTCGGACAACTTCCTGCGGGAGATTTCCGCGAAACCATCCACACCTACTCCTACCGCAGCGGTATGTATCTGGTGCAATTGCAGATAAACGATCAGTCGGTAGTGCGTAAGTTGTTTGTGGATTGAGGTGAGTTTCATTTTACCTGAAGGATTTGCCGTAGGTAGGACAAGAAGTTCTTTGAATGTTCATAGGGTACATTTTGAACGTACGTTTTGGTGAATACCTTGTTTGCCATACGGACATTTTGGCCTTTTTGAGGTAGAGCACACTAAACATGAGGAGGGAATAGTTAATTATCTAGATTTGTTGACACTCCAATTTACCCTCCAATGCTCCAACCCTCCAGACCATTTACCGGCCTTCTTCTTTTATTAATTACCCTTTTGTCAGGCTGTGATTCTGCAGAAGACCAGTATACCGAAGTTGACCCCTCATTTGGTGCGTACATCAGCGGCTATACATCGGGAGTCATCTCGGCTCATGATGACATACTTATTCGCCTTGCCGAACCTTACAGCGGCCCCCTGAATCTCCAAACTCCCCTTCCCGACCAGGTTCTCTCATTCAAGCCAGGCATTGACGGTATAGCCTCGTGGGATGACGCCTCCACCATTCGTTTCACACCTAACAAACCCTTGAAAGGAGGCACCCATTACAAAGCTACATTCAACCTGAAAAAACTGGTTGATGTGCCCGCTACCTATCAGCAATTTCAATTCGACTTTCAAACGATTCAGCAAAATATCAGTGTATATCCGGAAGGATACAGTACCTCCAACATTGCCGAACTTGAACGCGTGCGATACAGTGGACGCGTGCTGTTTGCAGACAAAGTGAAGTCCGACGATCTTGCAGGGGCCTTTTCTGCCACCCAAAAGAGCAAAGCGCTCAACATTACATGGGAACCTCTCGGCGAAAAGGTATTTCAGTTTCATATTGAAGATGTTGAGCGCTCCGGCGAACCTGGCAGTGTTGAGTTGAAATGGAACGCAAAAGCACTTCACATGCTTTCCGATGGAAACGAAGTGTTGGAAATACCCTCACTTCATGATTTTCGAATTCTACGCACCACAGTAAAACAAGCCCCCGAACAATCTGTAAAGCTGCATTTCTCTGATCCCATCGCAGACCAGTCGCTTGAGGGGCTCATCTTCATTGAAGGAAACTCAAAACTGACTTACACCATTGACGGACATATTGTAACACTTTATCCTGAGCAGCGCATCACCGGCAACAAAATGCTCACAGTACTTGAGTCAGTGCGCAATGCAGCCAACTACACCATGGCAGAAGCTTACTCCCGCAATCTGGCTTTCACTGAAGAAAAACCCAATTTGCGTCTGGACACAAAGAAAACCGTCATGCCAACGGGCCAAACGCTGGTTTTGCCTTTCGAAGCAGTTTCGCTTAAAGCTGTTGACGTTTATATCACCAAGGTGTTCAGCAACAATGTATTGCAGTTTTTTCAGCACAACCGCCTTGGTGAAAGCAGCAACATCAATTACGTAGGCCGGCACATTTACCGAAAGCATGTTCCTGTCGTTCCCGAAAACCCCGGAGACCTGCACACCTGGAACAAGTATTTCCTCGACCTATCCGACGTGGTTAAAGTTGACCCGGGTGCTATTTACCGCGTTGAGCTGCGATTCAAAAAGGAATATGCTGCCTATTCGTGCGATGAGCCTGACGCCAACTCAAACCAACAGGCTGCCCTCACCTTATCGGGAGGCGGATGGTACACCGACGGCGAGTACTTTGTAGATGACTACTGGCGTAATTACCGCTATGATTGGGAAAACATGGACAACCCCTGCCATAGTGCTTATTACAGTCCGTGGCAAACCCGCGCAACAACAACGGTAATGGGCGCAGATATGGGTCTTACTGCAAAATTGGGAGGTGACAAGCAAATGCTGGTGGCCGTAAATGACCTGAACAACGCCAAACCCGTCGCCGGCAGCAACATTACCGTGTATGACCTTCAGCAGCAAATCATCGGCACCGGAAAGACTGGTAGAGATGGATTGGCTACGATTGAGCTTCAGGGCAAACCATTTTTGGTGATGGCCCGGCGAAACGAGCGCGCCGCCTACCTACGAGTGGACGATTATGGCAGTCTTTCGTTATCGAGGTTCGATGTAGGCGGAACAGCGGTGCAACAAGGCGTAAAAGGCTACATCTACGGCGAGCGCGGTGTTTGGCGTCCGGGAGATTCGCTCTACCTGACCTTTGTAATGGAAGACAAGCTCAAGCTCATTCCGCCCTCACACCCGGTTCGGATGGAGATTTATAACCCTCTTGGTCAATTGGTTCAGGAGCGGGTTCAGGTAAACAGCGTAAACGGTTTTTACGATTTTCGCACAAGCACGGATGAAAACGACATCACCGGAAATTACGAAGCTCGCTTTTCTATCGGCAACAGAAAGTTTTACAAAACCCTGAAAATTGAAACCGTAAAACCCAACCGCCTTAAAATTGATTTCAACTTTGACCATACCTTGCTCACCCAATCTACCGGTGTGCAAACCAAACTTACCGCGCGATGGCTTCACGGTGCAAAAGCCGGCAACCTCAAAGCAGATGTTGAACTTACCATCGCGCCTACCCGCACCAAATTTGATAAATGGCCCGGTTTTGTGTTTGATCACACACTTATGGACAGAAGCCCCTCTGAGCCCATATCCATTTTCAAAGGTCAACTCAAAAGTGATGGCGAAGCTACCATTCAAACTGACGTAGATGACTGGTTTGACAAGGCCCCGGGTATGCTCAGGCTCTCCTTCCGTACGAAGGTTTTTGAGCCCGGCGGCAATTTCAGCGAAGACTTTCATTCAGTTCACTACGCACCATTCAGCGCTTTTGCAGGTATTCGCATACCGGAAGGCACCCTGTGGGGAAATGCCCTCGAAACCGACCGGAATCACACCATTGAACTGGCAAGTGTACAAACCGACGGTAAAGCCTCGCAGAGCAAAGAGCTGGAAGTTACAGTGTACAAACTCAATCGCCGCTGGTGGTATGACAGCTACGGGAGCTCTACATTCAATTTTCTGAACAGCAGCAGCTATGAAACGATTCACGAAACCAAGGTCCCATTGAACAATGGCAAGGGCAGCTACAATATCAACGTGAAGCCCGAAGACTGGGGACGCTACGCCATTGTGGTGAAAGAACCGGAAAGCGGTCATCAGGCAGCAAGTACATTTTTTATGGACTGGCCGTACTGGATGCGCGCTAACCGCACAGACAGTGATGCTTCTACCATACTTGCTATCAGCAGCGACAAAGAAGAATATGAGCCGGGCGAAACCATGCGCCTCACCTTCCCTGCCCCTGAAGGCGGTCAGGCCCTGGTTTCTGTAGAAAATGGATCGCGTGTTCTGAGTAATCAATGGGTTGCCACCAATATGGGTGAACAGCGTCTGGAAATTCCTGCAACAGCAGAGATGGCCCCCAACGTGTACGTGCACATCACGCTTATTCAGCCGCACGGACAAACCGAAAACGACCGCCCCATGCGCTTGTACGGCATCATTCCGGTGAAAATAGAAAATCCGGATACCCGATTGAATCCCATCATACAAACAACTGAAGTGTATCGTCCTGAAAGCAAGGAGAAGATAACAGTCAGTGAGAAAGACGGCAAAGCCATGACCTATACCCTTTCGGTGGTTGACGAAGGCCTGCTCGACCTCACCCGTTTCCGCACGCCCGACCCGAGAAACGCATTCTATGCCCGTGAAGCGCTGGGTGTGCGCACGTGGGACATGTACGATCAGATAATTGGAGCCATGGGTAACAAGAGAAGCAATCTCCTCACCATGGGCGGCGATGAAGAAGGCATGGATCCGTCTCAGCAAAAAGCCATGCGGTTTAAACCCATGGTGCGCCATCTCGGTCCTTTTCATCTCGCGAAAGGAAAAAAAGTGACGCATGAAATTGACATACCCAACTACCTTGGTTCAGTGCGCGTAATGGTGGTGGCCGGCGAGGAACCTGCTTATGGCAATGCCGAAAAAGCGGTACCTGTGCGAACACCGCTGATGGTGCTTGGGACCCTTCCGCGCGTGTTGGGTCCGGGTGAGACTGTGCGCTTGCCGGTGAATGTGTTTGCCATGGAACCCCATGTGAAAAACGTGAAGGTACAATTGGAGCTGAATGACATGCTTCAATCCTCGGGAGGCTCAGAGCAATCAATCAGCTTTAACGAAACCGGCGACAAACTTGCGTTTTTTGAACTCAAGGTTGCTGAAAAAACCGGTATCGCGAAGGTTAAAATCAAGGCCACCAGCGGCAATGAAAGCTCTGTACATGAAATAGAACTGGATGTTCGAAGTCCCAATCCACACATGACCATTGTGCGCGACACGGTGCTGCAGCCGGGCGCGGAATGGAATGCCAACTACCGCTATTTTGGCGTTCAGGGAACCAACAACGCAACCGTAGAATTGAGTTCATTCCCCGCTATTAACCTCGAGAAGCGCCTTGCTTACCTCATTGATTATCCGCACGGATGCCTTGAGCAAGTTACCTCAGGTGCCTTTCCACAATTGTTTCTGAGTCATTTGGTTGAACTGGATGCCGAAGCCAAGACGCGCATAGATATGAATGTGCAGGAAGGTTTGAAGGCGCTCCGCTCTTTTCAACACAGTTCAGGTGGTTTTGCTTACTGGCCCGGACAACACGAGGTAAACGAATGGGCCACCAATTACGCCGGTCATTTCATGCTTGTAGCAGCCGAAAAAGGACATCCGCTTCCGGGAGGCTTGAAATCAGGGTGGCTTCGTTTTCAGGAGAACAGAGCACGGCACTGGGGAGCAGTTTCATCCGGCAGCACTTCCTACGCTCAGCGCATACAGGCGTATAGGCTTTACACCCTTGCTTTGGCGGGTTCACCCAATATGAGCGCCATGAACCTGATGCGCTCCATGGAACGATTGGATTTATCAGCGCGATGGATGCTAGCCCTTGCCTATGCTGAATCCGGTCAGCCGGAAGTGGCTCAGAAAATGCTTGCGTCCATCCACCCCGACATTCCGGAATACACCGAAATGAGCTACACCTTCGGTTCTGCGCTGCGCGATAAGTCCTTTGTGCTGCTTACCCTGCTCAAACTCGACAAAAAAGCCGAAGCCGCAAACATTGTCAAAGAGCTGGCGACCAAACTGGGTTCCGGCAAATGGATGAGCACACAAACCACTGCCTTTACCCTTATGGCGGTGTCTGAATTCCTCGGGAAAAACACCCCCGACGGAGGTTTGCGAGCCACCTTCAACGGTAACAGTATTTCCACCGGACGAAGCGTTATTCAGGAAAAACTACAACCTGTTGCCAATAAGGGCTCTTTTAGGGTTCGCAACGACGGCAGCAGCCCGCTCTTCGCGAGATCACTGCTATCGGGTGTTCCGCTTGAAGCCAGTGTGGAGCGTCTGCAAAAAGACCTTGTGATGAACGTGAAGTACCGCGACCTGGAGGGCAACATCCTTGACCCCATGAGTTTAGCCGCCGGAACAGACTTTTCCGTGGAGGTTGATATCCACAATCCGGGCAGCAAAGGAGATCTGAAAGAAGTGGCCCTCACGCAGATCTTCCCCTCAGGTTGGGAAATCCTCAACACCCGAATAGCACAGGGCGAGGAAGATGGCGATAACGATGGATTGCAAGCCACCTATCAGGATATTCGCGACGACAGGGTGCTCACCTATTTTGACCTCCCGCGCGGCAAGCGGGTGAAGTTCCGAATACGGCTCAATGCTACCTACGCCGGCTCCTACTATCTGCCCACCGTATTGTGTGCGCCTATGTACGACGAGTCTGTTATTGCTACCGAGCCCGGCAAATGGGTTCAAATCCTAAAAAGCGATTAAACGAAAGGTTTACATCGTAAGTCTTACGGGGTTTATTATCCTGTTTTTAACATGGTGGTTTTGCTTACCAAGCCCCTTGTTCAGCGACCCCTATTGCACGGTTGTAAACGGCCGGAGCGGGCAGCTTCTCAACGCCAGAATCGCTTCTGATCAGCAGTGGCGTTTCGCGCCTTCAGACAGCGTTCCTGAGAGGTTCGCAAAGGCACTCATCACCTATGAAGACCGCAGATTTTACTCCCATTTTGGGGTTGACATTCGTGCGGTGGCGCGGGCCATACGCCAAAATCTTGCTGCCGGTGGCAAAAAAAGCGGAGCCAGCACCCTAAGCATGCAACTCATGCGCATGAGTCGCAAGAAAGCATCGCGCAGCCCGTGGCAAAAACTGATTGAAACAGCATGGGCATTGCGCGCAGAGTGGCGTTACAGCAAAGATGACTTGATGCGCATGTATGCTTCGCACGCTCCTTTTGGCGGAAACGTGGTAGGACTCGAAGCGGCATCCTGGAGGTATTATCACAAGCCCGCTCATGCACTTACATGGTCCGAAAGCGCTGTACTTGCCGTGCTGCCCAACGCTCCTGGGCTTATCTATCCGGGCAGAAATCCCGATGGGCTCAGACAAAAGCGGAACGCTCTGCTTAAGCGCCTGCACGAAACGGGGCATATCGACAAAGAAACCTATAAGCTTTCATTACTCGAAGAAATTCCGGGTCCAACCATGGCTCTTCCAGACCTCGCCCCTCACTTCACTGACCATCTCATTCAACAAAATCTCGGTGGGCGCTCGCTGGCCACAACTATTAACGCAAACCTCCAAGAGGAGGTGCAAAGAGTGCTCAACCGATACATCACAACCCTCTCGCGCAACCATATCCACAACGGAGCGGTGCTGGTGGCCGACATAGCAAGCGGCGAAGTTTTGGTTTACTGCGGAAATACCACTGAACGCGGAAATGAGCATGGAGAGCAGAATAACATGATTACTGCCCCACGAAGCTCCGGCTCCATTCTCAAGCCTTTTTTGTACGCTCAAATGGTTCAAAACCGGCAATTAACACCTTGGCAGATTGTGCCCGATATACCCACACAGATAGGTGGTTTCGCTCCCCGAAACTTTGATGAACAATACTCAGGCGCCGTAAAAGCCGACGCCGCGCTGGCTGCATCGCTCAACATACCGGCAGTCAGAATGCTGCGAGAATACAGTGTGCCTGCGTTTCACAACGACTTGCGAAAACTGGGCTTCAGCACTGTAACACAAGGTCCGGGGCACTATGGATTGAGTCTCATTCTGGGCGGAGCCGAAACCAAATTGTGGGACCTCGTGAATGCCTACCGTGAAATTCCATTGGCACTCACCCGCGATGAGAACATCAACACGGATGAAGGAATTCACCTACTTGACGACGACATTCAGACCTCGAGGCCCCAATGGAATCTGCAAGCAGGTGTGGCGTGGAGCGTATCTGAAGCACTGAGTACGGTAAAACGGCCGGTGTCTGATGCCAACTGGCTCACTTTTTCGAGCAGCCGGAAAATTTCGTGGAAAACAGGAACCAGTCTTGGTTTAAGGGATGCATGGGCCGTGGGCTACGACGGGGGCTTTGTAGTTGGTATTTGGGTTGGCAATGCCTCCGGCGAAGGTCGGCCGGGACTAACCGGTTTGCAAGCAGCTGCACCTTTGCTTTTCGAGGTATTCAACAAATTGCCCCACAAGGCTCCCCTACCCAAACCACGGCAGTTTTTGCAGGAAGGTGATGTATGCGCCCAAAGTGGGATGCGGGCAGGCAGGCATTGCGCGAAAGTTGAAAAGAAAGACCTTCCATTGCCTTCGCTGGAAACGGCGGCATGTAAGTTTTGCCTTCCGGTACAACTGGACGCATCCGGCAGATACCGCGTGCACAAACTCTGCTACGAATCTTCAGCTGCCCGTGATGAGCTTCGCTTCGTTTTACCGCCATTGCAGGAATGGTATTACCGCCGAAATCATCCTGACTACCAAGGGTTGCCGCCTTGGATGCCGGGATGCGATGAAGGCTCTCCGGGAATTGTCATGCAACTCATTTATCCCACTACAGCCGCCCGTATAATTGTGCCTAGAGAAGTGGATGGCAACCTCGAATCCATCGTTCTGAAAGCAGCGCATCGCAGTACAGATGCAGTGATATACTGGCACCTGAATGACCAATACCTCGGTTTAACATCGGGGCTGCACCACCTTGAAATACGTCCTGAACCCGGAAACTACGATTTAACGCTGGTGGACGACAAAGGCGCAGTGGTGAATGATAAGCTCCAAGTGGTGGCTGGTTCGCGGCCAGAAAGCTGACAAGGACTTCGAGTTCCGACAGGCTCTTGCTCAATGCTACTCCCTCACCCGCAATCCACCT
>SKUL01000045.1 GCA_007129985.1 Flavobacteriales bacterium | reverse complement strand
TCGCGGGTCACCTTTGTGTACATCATCTTCAAGGACTTCAACGACGAGCTTGTTGATGCACAAGAGCTTGCTGAGTTCTGCAAAAACGTGCCCTGCAAGGTGAACATCATTGAGTACAACCCCATTGACGACGGCGAATTTGCGCAGGCCGACCCCGAAAAAGTGGATGCCTTTGCCGCCCACCTCGAATCCAAAAACATCATTGTGAACATTCGCCGAAGCCGTGGAAAAGATATTGACGCGGCGTGCGGACAGTTGGCGAATAAGAACAAGGCGTCGGTTTAGTGTCCGCCTATGAACTGGCGCGCGTTTGCAGCGCATGCCAGCCTCCGGGTATCTATGATAAAGTGGGCATCCGCACGGCTGCATCCATACGCACATCAGGGTTTATTCCCTAACTTTACATGCTGTGCCGGCTAATTACACCATACACGATTTTTCGAAGCACTTGTTTTGGGACACCGACCGGAACACCATGGACTTTGAGCGGTCTAAAGCGCAAATTATTCAACAGGTGCTGGAATACGGCGAACTCCAAGACTGGAGAATAGTACAGTGAGTGTACGATAAAGACACGCTCCGGGAAGTAACCACCAATCTGCGTAGCCTGGATGACGTTACGCTGGCTTTTATCGCAGCATACCTCAATCTGGACAAAACCGCATTTCGATGCTACACAAAGAAGCAGTCGGCCCACGACTTCTGGAACTTATAGACTTTCTGATGCAACAGCCGGATTGCGAATGAGGCGCGGAAGCTCTGAATTATTCTAATTTCAACCTGTCCAATTTTTGGGAAGCCCACAGCATCAGTTGTTCGGGCTTGTTAAGCTGGTTTTGGCTTGTTCTCAGCGAACACTGGTGTAATGATTAATGAAATCAATCCTGCCGAAATTGTAGTGACAACTACATTTCCGTATTGATAGAGTTCAAGGCCTGTTATAAGACGTATCCCAACGATGGCGAGTGTTATGCCGGTAAATATGAGCCAATAGTTGATGTTGATTTGACTCACTTCATTCTTGACAGCAGGAAGCTTGAAAACTACTAAAGCAATCACAACGGCCCCAAGAAGAGTAGAGGTATGTTGTAGAATTTTCAAAATAGGAACGCTGCCAAAAGGAGTTACTACTGCTTGTTCAAGGGCGGTAATTCTTTGGATAAAGAACCCATCAACATGTGTAAAGCTGTCCCAAAGCAAGTGGGACGCTGCTCCAACAAGTACCGAAACGGCCACTATTTTCCAGTTCTTCCAGAAATACGCGTTCCATCGGAAGCCAATGTAACTTGAAAACCTTGACCTAAGGCAGTCTGGTAAGTTCCTGATTAAAGGGTCTCTCACTAGGTTGTGAAATATGAACGTCAACAAAACACCTAATGGTAAATTGAACCAAACAAGTCCAAAAAGAGTGTGGCTATAAATACTTTGCATACTCATCCTGATGAAATACTCAAAGTCTGGAACTACACTTCCGATCACCAGACCTGTTAAGGAGTACCAGCGTTTCGGTAAATAAGTAAGAGGCAGTACAATTGCCGGATGCGAAAAAGTGAATGGCATTTTAGGTTGATGAGAGTGGTTGCACGTTGTTTTCTTTTCAATCAGTCTAAATTACTTGACAATCAAACTCAACCGCTCATTGATTTGGCCTCCCTCCACCGAAACAACATAGGTGCCTGCTGCGAGGTGTTGCACGTCCAATACACAAGAGGACTTGGTTTCAAACCAATCGCGTACCGGCTGTCCGGAAATATTGTACAAGGTGATTTGTGCGCCTTCAGGAGGAAGCCCTTCGATGGTGAGGGTGCTTATGGCGGGATTGGGGTACAAACTTAACGAAGGGCGCTTGGATAGCTCCTCCACCGATACCGGCGCGCTGTATTTCCATGCTTCTTTGAGGTGCTCACTTCCGGCTGCCAGTCCGGCGATATAGTAAAAGTCGTTGCCGTGCGCAAAGTGCATTCCTCCGCGACGAGCCTGCGCAGGAATACTCTCAAGCTGAGCCCACATGGCACTGGGCAGGAGGTATTGCCACAGGTCGCCGTGAAACTGGTTCAGCGAGTCGCTTCCGCCAAACACATACAGGCTCTGACCGATGGCCACCATCGCCGCGTGGCTGCGTCCGTCGCCCGGAAAATCAGATTGCCAGGCCCATACATCGTTTTCATCATCGTATGCGTACAGAGCATTTTGGAAGTGTCCGTTTTCGTCGCGGCCGTGAATCAGGTAGCCTATGCCGTTGTGTACCGCTCCCGCCGACCGCCAGCGCCCGCCCATGGGAAGCGGGTTGCGTTCACTCCAGGTTTCGGTGGCAAGGTCAAAGGCCCAAACTTCATCAAGCGCGTTGTTATCGGCATTGCGCCCACCAATCACGTAGGCCGTTCCGTTCAAAACCCAGGCAAGGGCACCTCCGCGCTCGTCAAACGGACAAGTGCCCAAATCCATCCATTGCCCCGATGCCGGGTTGTACTTCCATATATCGTTCAGAAAGTTGGTGCTGCCGATATGCCCTCCCACAAAATACCCGTCCGATTCGCTCGCAAAAGCAGCCACGTATTGTCGTTCCTGGCCTTCGGGTAAGTCGTTCCCCTCTGACCATGTGTCACTGTTAAGGTTGAGCACATGCATATCGCGCGTAGGGGACCACCACGGTAAGAGTCCGGTTCCGCAATACGCCTGATTGCCAATCACGAACACCGCACCGTCATCGCGCTCATGGTCCGGAAAGTCGGGAAGTTGTGTCCACGTTTGACCCAATGTGATGGCGGGAAAAAGCAAAACAGCGAGCAGTAAGCGCATGGTTATGTGATTGGTTTGAGGGTAATAACGGCTTTCGTTGCGAAGCTATTGCCCTTATCGGGAATGGGTGCATCGTAACACAGGTTACCACCTGCAAGCTGCCGTATGCAGACCTTTGCTGCGCAAGAGCAGGAATCGTTTCCTGAGAAACCTGCGCTGCATCCACCAAAAAAGCTTACTTTCAACCCATACGGCATGAAACGCTACTTTCCTTTTTTAGAATGGTTACCCAATTACAAGCGGGAACATCTCGGCGGTGACCTGAGCGCAGGCCTCACGGTGGGCGTGATGCTTATTCCGCAGGGAATGGCATACGCCATGCTGGCCGGTTTGCCACCTATTTACGGTTTGTACGCCAGCACCATTCCGCTGATTGTCTATGCCCTGATGGGAACTTCCCGCCAGTTGGCCGTTGGTCCGGTGGCGATGGTGTCGCTGCTGATTGCCAGCGGGGTTGGGGCGCTCGCCGAAACAGGCACTGACGCCTACATTGCCTACGCCATATTGCTGGCACTGATGGTGGGTGTGCTACAGTTTGCCATGGGAGCCTTCCGCCTCGGTTTTTTGGTGAATTTCCTTTCGCACCCCGTGATTGCAGGCTTTACATCCGCCGCAGCAGTGATAATCGGAATCAGTCAGTTAAAACACCTGTTGGGAATGGACATCCCGGGTGGAAAAGTACACGAAACGCTGTGGTATGCCGTAACACACATCACCGATATTCAACCCATCGCCTTGCTGATTGGTGTGATTTCTATCGCGCTGCTGGTAGGCTTGAAAAAGGTGAGCAAGAAAATTCCCGGCCCGCTGATGGTGGTGATTTTCGGAATTGGGGTGGTCACCACTTTCGATTGGCACGAGAAAGGCGTATCCATTGTGGGCGACGTGCCCGGGGGCTTTAACGTGTTTGCCCTTCCGGGTATTGATTTCGGCGCGGCATCTGTGCTGATGCCCATCGCGCTTACCATTGCTTTTATCGGTTTTATGGAATCCATCGCCGTGGCCAAATCCATTCAGGCCAAGCACAAAGATTACAAGGTGGTGCCCAACCAAGAGCTGATGGCGCTTGGGGCGGCCAATATCGTTGGTGCGTTCTTCAAGGCTTTTCCCGTTACCGGGGGCTTTTCGCGCACCGCGGTCAATGACCAGTCGGGAGCTAAAACCGGACTGGCGAGCGTTGTGTCGGCGCTATTGATTATCCTCACCCTGCTTTTCCTCACAGATTTGTTTTACTACCTGCCTAATGCTGTTTTGGCGGCCATCATTATGGTGGCGGTGGCAGGGCTGATAGACGTGCGTGAGGCGGTTCACCTCTGGAAAACAGACCGCCAAGACCTGGTTCTCTTCAGTATTACAGCCCTCGGAACCCTTGCGCTGGGTATTGAAGAAGGCATTCTGATTGGTGTTGTGCTCTCGCTGGGGGTGGTGATATACCGTATTTCCTACCCGCACATCGCCATTTTGGGAAGGGTACCCGGCACTACGCAGTACCGCAACATTCTGCGCTTTCAAGACCTGGAGGTTGATGAAGATATTTTCATTTTCAGGGTTGACGCCCAAATGTACTTTGCCAACACCAACTACATCCGCGAATTTCTGGAGCGCGAGCTTGAAAAACGACCGGAGGTGAAATACGTGGTGATGAACGCGGGCGCCATCACCGGCATTGACTCAAGTGCGGCCCATACCCTGTTTGATCTGGTGGCTGAATTGAAACTGCGCGGAATCTCCACACATATTGCCGAAGCCCGCGGACCTGTGCGTGATGTGCTTCTGCGTTGCGGATTGCAGGAACATGTTGGAGTGAGCCGTTTTCACCTGAGTGTGGAAGATGCCGTGCGGGAAATTCGCTCGGAGGAAGGTCCGCGCCCAGACCCCTATGCTTTGCAGACCAATAGGGGTGAACGATTCACTCAACATGTTGATTAACAAAATTTAGAGTGCTGTTTCGTAACATCGGTTACCACCCGTGCAGCACATCTGTCTTAACTTTGCATCGTCAAAAGAAAACAACAAACGAGATTATAAACATCAAAATTCCAAAAACCATGAACGTACATCAGATTTACACCGGTTGCATCGCACACGCTGCATACTACCTTGAAAGCAACGGCGAAGCGGCCATTTTTGACCCCCTTCGCGAAGTGCAACCATACATTGACCGCGCAACTGCCGACGGAGCCAAAATCAAATATGTGTTTGAAACGCACTTTCACGCCGACTTTGTGAGCGGGCACCTTGACCTCGCCAAAAAAACCGGCGCCGAGATTGTTTACGGACCGACTGCAAAGCCCGGTTTCGACGCTATTATTGCCGAAGACGGACAAGTGTTTGAGGTGGGAGATTACAAAATCAAAGCCATCCACACGCCCGGTCACACCATGGAGAGTACCACTTACCTCCTGATTGACGAAAACGGCAAAGAGCACGGTATCATCACCGGCGATACGCTCTTTATTGGCGATGTAGGCCGTCCTGACCTCGCGCAGCACGTGGTATCTGACCTCACAGAGGAAAAACTGGCCGGTCACCTTTTCGACTCGCTTCGCAACAAGATTATGCCTTTGGCTGATCACCTCATCGTATATCCGAACCACGGAGCCGGTAGCGCCTGCGGAAAAATGATGAGCAAGGAAACCACCGACACCCTCGGAAACCAGAAGAAGACCAACTACGCGTTGAATCCTGAACTCACCAAAGAAGAGTTCACCAAGCAGCTCATTACCGGTCTTACTGCACCTCCTGCTTACTTCCCCGAGAACGTGTTGATGAACATCAAAGGTTACGACTCTTTGGACGACGTAATGGAGCGCGCCAAGCAACCGCTATCGCCCGAGGCTTTTGAGGCAGCCGCCAACGAAACCCAGGCCCTGATGCTGGATGTGCGCGATGACGAAACCTTCTCCAAAGGATTTATCCCCAACAGCGTTAACATCGGTTTGGATGCCAACTTCGCGATGTGGGTAGGAGAGATGATTCCCGGTGTGAAGCACCCCATTCTGCTCGTTGCTCCCGAAGGACGCGAGGAAGAAGCCATCATCCGCCTTTCACGTGTGGGCTACGACAACGTAGTAGGATACCTGCACGGAGGTTTCGACGCCTGGAAAAAGTCAGGTCAAGAAGTTGACAGCGTGGAGCGCATGGATGCCACGGAACTGGAAGAGCGCATGAAAAAAGGCGACGTGAAAGTATTCGACGTGCGTAAAAAGAGCGAGTTCGACTCTGAGCACCTTCTTTCTGCCGAGAATGTGCCTTTGAACCAGATTAACCAGCATCTGGAGAAATTCCCCAAAAACGAACCTTTCGTACTGCACTGTGCCGGTGGATACCGCAGCATGATTGCGGCCTCTATCCTCAAGCAGCGCGGTTGGGACAACATGGTTGACGTTCGCGGCGGATTTAAAGCCATAGCTGAAACAGGCATTGAGAAGAGTGACTACGTGTGCCCTTCGACACTGCTGTAGCAGGACCTGCTGAAAAAATCAGATGTGCGGTGGCTGTGAGCCGTCAAAACGCAGCTGTATAGATATACTGCAAGTTGCAGACGGTGAAACAGACGGTGTGCAGCTGATTAGACGAAGAAAGAAAAGAACAACTGCACGCTTTTTTGACTAAATCTTTCAAACCTCATGCAGTATGTCTTTCGTAATCCCATAATACAAGAGCAATCATCTTCGTTGCTTTTCAGCAAGTCCTAAGCATAACCAAAACAGGAAAGAAAAAGCCTCGCCTTAACGGTGGGGCTTTTTTTTGGACTCGTTTTGTGGCCCTGAGGTCTTCGTACATTAATTCATCTGAGCACAAAAAACCCCAACCTATAAACGATTGGGGTTTTCAATTTGGTGAAGGAGAGGAATTACACTACTCCCTGATCAATCATCGAATCGGCTACCTTAACAAATCCGGCAATGTTTGCACCACGAACATAGTTCACAGAACCATCATCCATTCTTCCGTACTTGATGCAAGATGCGTGGATATCTTTCATGATTTGGTGCAAGCGGCGATCCACCTCTTCTGCACTCCAACTGTAGCGCAGTGAGTTTTGGCTCATTTCCAGTCCGGAGGTAGCAACTCCTCCTGCATTGGAAGCTTTACCTGGTGCAAAGCTGATACCATGCTCTGCAAAAACTTCTACCGCTTCTGGGGTACAAGGCATGTTGGCACCCTCTGCCACCAGCTTAATACCCTTATTCACGAGTCGGTGTGCATCGTCGCCGTCCAATTCGTTTTGCGTTGCACAAGGTAATGCAACATCAATTTCGCAAGGCACTTCCCACGAGCGCTTTCCTTCAAAGAACTTTACACCCGGGCGACTGTCGGCCATTTCTTCAATACGACCGCGACGCACGTTTTTGAGATCCTGCAGAAAGTCAAAATCGGCTGAGTGGAAACCATCGGCAGCATACACGAAACCCGAAGAATCTGATAGCGTAACTACTTTACCGCCCATCTGAATAACCTTGTGAAAAGCGAACTGAGCCACGTTACCCGAACCGGAAACTGCAACCGTTTTACCTTTGATGGTGTCACCGAGGTAGTTCATCATTTCTTCCGCAAAGTACACACAGCCGTATCCAGTTGCTTCGGGGCGCATACGCGAACCTCCCCAGTTAAACCCTTTCCCTGTGAAAACCCCGGTAAACTCATTCACCAGTTTTTTGTACTGACCAAACATGTAGCCTACTTCGCGCCCGCCAACGCCAATATCTCCGGCAGGCACATCTGTGTTCGGGCCAATATGCCTGTAAAGCTCATTCATAAAGCTTTGGCAAAACTTCATTACTTCGTTGTCTGACTTTCCTTTGGGGTCAAAATCAGAACCTCCTTTACCACCGCCCATAGGCAGTGTGGTAAGACTGTTTTTGAACACTTGCTCAAAACCGAGAAACTTCAGAATGCTCAGGTTCACCGAAGGGTGAAAGCGGATTCCGCCTTTGTATGGCCCGATGGCTGAGTTGAATTCAACGCGGTAACCGCGGTTTACCTGCACCTCTCCTTTATCGTCGAGCCAGGGCACACGAAACATGATGGTACGCTCGGGTTCCACCATTCGTTCAAGAATTTTGTGCTGCTTGTAGCGCGGGTTTTCTTCCATGAATGGAATCACCGTTTCAGCTACTTCCTCCACCGCTTGAAGAAACTCAGGCTCGTGGCTGTTCTTGGCGCGAATCTTATCCATAAATGCCTCAATGGCAGACTTATGCGCTGTTGCTGTATCCATGTTGATAGCGTTAAAGGTTTGCGGCAAAAGTAGCCAAAAAAAGAAAGCTGCAACCCCGTAGAAAGATGGGTGCAGCCTTGCATAAAATCAATTTATTACAGCTTGTTTTGGCGCTATGGTCTAGCGAGCTTTTACACGGTTCTCCCTCAAAGAATCAATGAAGCGCGCGTTCTGGTAAAACATACGGGCCACAAGCATCAATCCAAATGAAAGCAACAACACCACCGCGTTGATGTCGCTGAATGCCCTGAACAAAAGCACTACGGCAGCGAGCATAAAACTGTGAAAGGAAAGGAGATTGTGTCTTTTGAGCCTCCTCAGTTGCTGAGGCGACAATTGGTTGATGTCTTCCGTGGTCATGGTTTCTTCGTTCAGTTGCAGGTTAGGTTACGAAAAAAGCGGCTGTTAGGTTGCAGGTTTCAGCACGCGAGGCGCCAAGGTAGAAAAAAATCAGTTTGCCGTCAAGAGTTTTCAGTTGGTCGTTGCCAAGCTTTGGTTCATCCTTGAAATCACAAGAAGGCTGCGCATATTGATTCTTGTTACCTTTGCGCAAAACACAAACCTATGTACACAGGATTAATGCATATGCACTCAATGCTCCGCTGGTTGCTGCTCGCGGTGCTG
>SKUL01000232.1 GCA_007129985.1 Flavobacteriales bacterium | reverse complement strand
CTGAACCATCAATGGGCTCCACTTCGTTGCCGTCCTTTATGGGCATCCAGATACCTCCGGCCAGACGCTTCTCAAAGCGTTTTCCGGGCTGGCCACGCAGCACTTCGCGATATGCACCTTCCAGGCCAACAGGCTGCACATCCTCGCGGTCGTAGCCGATGGTACGGGCAGCCAGCACGTCGTAAGGCCGTTGACGCACGTTTTGCTGCTCCACAATCAGCCCACCGCTGTTACGTCCGCGACGGAAAATGGGAAAGTTGCGCAATTCCTTCACCTCGTTGTAGTTCACCTTACGCTGAATAAGCTGGTAGCGATTGCCTTTGCGGCGCGCCTCGTGGAGCATTTCAAGGTACTCGCGTTTGGATTTGTCGCCAAACATTTTGCTCAGGTGCCAGGCCAGCGAATCCACCTCAGCGAAGAATATCGCATCGGTGAGCGGCTCAGTCATAAGGTCCATGCGGATTTCGTACACCGGAATGGAGGTAGCGAGCAAACTGCCGTCTTCGGCATAGATGTTCCCCCGCACCGCTTCAATGTTTTTGAGGTCGGTGGTGAGGTAGCGCGACTTTTCGCTCCACTTTTCGCCCTCTACAAACTGAATGATAAAAATGCGCGCCACCACCGCAATTCCGATGATGCACGCAAAAAAGTACAGAAGGTAAACACGCCACAATATGTCCTTCTTGCTTTCGCTCATGGACGGCGGGTGTTTTGCCCGGCGCGCTCAACCGAAATTTTGCGCGGCGGTGTTACTGATTCTTTGAGACCCATATCCTGAATGGCGTCGGCAATGCGCGACTGTTGGCGGATTTGCTGCAAACCGGCCTGGGTGGTAAGGTATTCGGCCTTGAGTTCTTTCAACTCCTGGTCGGCGCGGTAGATTTGCTTTACGGTTGATTCGGTGAAGTAGCCGTAGCCGATGTACACAATAGATAATCCGCAGAGAAACAAAAGAAAAGGAAGCTGTTCAAGAAAACGCGGACCCGAGAGCATCCGGCCGTTGAGCAGGTCGAAAAAGGGCCGCGAGGCGCGCTTTTTTCCTGTTTGGTCGTTGGCTTCAGCTTGGCTCATAGCTTCTCTGCAATTCTCAACCGCGCGCTGCGCGCCCGGCTGTTGGTTTCTTTTTCGTTTTCCGGTGGCATCACCGGTTTATTGGTTAAAGTCCGCAATGGACGAATCAGGTTTCCGTAAAAATCCTTTTGTGGCACCCCCTCGAAGTTCCCGAACTTCATGAAGTGCTTTACGAGTCGATCTTCGAGCGAGTGGTATGAAATCACTACGAGCCGTCCGCCGGGTTTCAGAATGTCGGCCGCCTGCTGAAGCATTTCTTCGAGCGCAGCCATTTCATCGTTCACCACAATTCTGAGTGCCTGAAAAACCCTGGCGTAGAACTGTGCCGGCTTTTTACCGGGAGCGAGGTGCTCAACGGCACTCAGCAGCTCGCCGATGGTTTCAAGCGCTTGGGTGGCACGATGCTCTGCGATGGCCGCAGCAACCCTTCGCGCGTTGCTCAACTCTCCGTACTTAAAGAACATATCTGCCAATTCCGATTCTTCTGAATGCTGCAACACATGGGCTGCGGTGCGCGGCGTGGTTTGATCCATCCGCATATCGAGCGGACCTCCGAGGCGAAACGAAAACCCCCGCTCCGACACATCAAACTGATGGGACGAAACCCCAAGATCGGCCAATACGCCATCTACCTCTTTCACCCCCCGCAGGCGCAGGTTGTTTTTCAGGTAGCGGAAGTTTTGATCCACCAGTTCAAAGCGCGGGTCGTCGGGAACATTCTGCCCGGCGTCTGCATCCTGATCAAAGGCAATCAACCTTCCTCCATCCAGATGCCGCAGAATTTCCCGGGAGTGACCGCCTCCCCCAAAGGTTACATCCACATAGCAACCTCCGGGTTTCAGCGCCAGACCCTGCACGCTTTCATTCAGTAAAACCGGAACGTGATACTCACTCATCGTCGAGGTCATTCAGTGACCCAAAGACATCCTCTGCCAAAGCTTCCAGATCAATCTCCTGATCGTTCATGAACGACTCGTACGCTGATTTACTCCAAATCTCAATGGTGTTGTTGCTACCAATCACCTTCACCTCCGTACTGAGGCTGGCGTGGTCGGAAAGCGATTTGGGAACCAGCATACGACCGGACCCATCCAACTCCACTGGTGTAGCTCCGCCCATCACCTTCCGAACAATCAAATCATTCTTCTTCACCAGGCGATTGAGCTTTTTAAGCTTGCTGCTAAGCCGCTGCCACTCTGCCTGAGGATACACCACAAGGCAAGGTTGATGCAGGTTTCGGTTGATTACAAAACCCGCACTGAGCACGTCCGCCAACTGCTTTTTAAGGCCGGCCGGCAGCATGAGGCGCCCTTTCGCGTCCATCTTGCAATCGTATTCTCCGAGTAGGTTAATCACCACTTAACATTTATTCACGGAGCGAATCTAAAAAGAATCTCCCACATATTTCCACTATCTGACAAAAAATCCCACTTTGTGGATAACTTTTAACGACGAACCAACCCAATTATTGGATGGAGGCGAGAAAGAACAGTGGTAAAATGTGGAAGTATTGCGCTGACAACCGCGCGGAATTCTATATTTGCGAAGTCCGCGACAGCTTGGGTGCCGTCATTGAGATGGCAGGAGCTTGCAGCAAAAAGTTTAATTTTGAAGCGATAAAGAGGCGCAAATGAGTTACCAGATTCAGCAGGACGGAAAATTCAGGTACCTTGAAAAAGGTGAGGGACGTGTGATTATGATTTTGCACGGGCTCTTTGGTGCGCTCAGCAATTTTGACGGTGTAATCGGGCATTTTTCAAAAACCCACAAGGTGGTGGTGCCACTGATGCCGCTCTACGACATGCCCATTACCAAAACCAGCGTAAAGAATCTCGCCAAATACATTGAGGATTTTGTGGACCACCAGGGATACAACGACGTGATTTTGTTGGGCAATTCACTGGGCGGACACGTGGCACTGGTGTACACATTGAAGCGCATGGAAAAAGTGGGCGCCATGGTGCTCACCGGAAGTTCAGGACTTTATGAGAATGCTTTTGGAGGCTCTTTTCCACGGCGTAGCGACAAGGACTATATTAGAGGTAAAATTGCCGTTACCTTTTACGACCCTGCCATGGTTACCGACGAGTTGGTAGATGTGGTGTTTGACCTTGTGAGCGACCGCGGCAAACTACTCAAGGTGCTTTACCTCGCCAAATCGGCCATAAGGCACAACATGCGCGATGAACTGCCCAATTACAAGATGCCGGTTTGCCTTATCTGGGGAAAGAACGACACCATTACTCCACCCGAGGTAGCCGAAGAATTCAACGAGTTTTTGCCCGATTCGGATTTGTTTTGGATTGACAAGTGCGCCCACGCGCCCATGATGGAGCACCCCGAAACTTTTAACGGGATTCTGGATGGCTGGCTGAAGCAACGCGGGCTGGTATGATTATCCACACGGCTGATTTTGTAGTGAGCAACACACGGCCTGAGCTATGTCCGGAGCCGACCTACCCTGAATACGCCTTTATTGGCCGCTCAAATGTGGGTAAATCATCCTTGATTAATATGCTCACCGGTCGTAAATCACTGGCCAAAACATCGGGACGCCCGGGCAAAACCCAACTTATCAATCACTTTCTCATCAATGAAAAGGCCGACCCCTGGTATCTGGTGGATTTACCCGGCTACGGCTTTGCCAAAACATCCAAAAAGGAGCAGGTAAAGTGGAGTGAGTTTACGCGCAAGTACATTCTGCATCGCAAAAACCTGATGTACCTCTTTGTGCTGATTGACGCCCGATTGGAACCTCAGCGCATTGACATGGAGTTTATGGCGTGGTGCGCTACCAAGGGCATTCCGTTTGTGATGGTGTTTACCAAGATTGACAAGCTGAGCAGCAGTCAGCTTCACAAAAGTCTGCGCAATTACAAGAAGGAAATGCTGAAAAGCTGGGAGGAGCTTCCGGTTCAGGTTTCTACATCGGCCACCTCGTCAGCGGGAAGAAGCGAACTGCTCGATATCATCACCCGCACCAATCCGCTTTTTGCTGAAATGCAAAAGCAGGGCAAGGTGTAAGAAAGGGGATTTTGGTGTATGGAGATGAGATGGTGGGAAAGACTTGGCTACACTTCTGCTCCCAACGTAGTCAGACCCTTTGGACGCTAACTGGTTGGCTGGCTAATAAGACCATCCCGACCTTGTACGTCAGGTCGTTCAATCCGACGCATGTCGGGAGAGAAATCTCAGACCTTAACCAAATCTAGCCGAGATTTCTCCACTCCGCAACTCCTGGCGTCGTTGCTACGGTCGAAATGACAAAACTCTAATAATCAAGCATACATTTCGATGTCATCTTATTGTTATCTCGACCGGAGTATTGAGGAACGAGATTCCGACGCATGTCTGGAGAGAAATCTCACTCCTAAACCAAACCCAACAGAGATTTCTACGAGCAAGTTAACCCCAAACACCTCCAACAAAAAAACCCGGCGCGGAGCACCGGGTTTTTCGTCATCAGCTGTACGAGTGGCTAGTCCATAATGAGACGAATGGTATTTCGCTCACTACGGTGCGTTACTTCCAACAGATACATTCCCGCGGGCAGACCTTGCCTGTGCAGGGTTACCCAATCGGCGTTTTGAATTCCGTAATCAAACACAAGTGCTCCGAGTGTATTGAACAACCGGAGGTGAACACCGGCTCCCAACTCGCTCAAGTCCACATTTACATGGTCGCGCACAGGATTAGGAAAGGCTTTTACCCGCCCAACGGCAACCACCTCATCCACCGACGTGGGTATGGGTGCCGGCCCGTACTCGCAGGTAAGCGGTGCGTCGCACACAAAGTGGTACAACCAGTTGCGCGAAATCACAATGGTGGTATCGTAAATATCACTGTTGGTGCTGTGGGGAACATGGTCAAAACCTTCGTGCGTTTCGAGGCAGGCCGTAAGCCCGATGTTCTCAGCACGCGCCTGGATAGAAGCGCTGCCATCTACAGGAATCAAGTTGATAAACCCGAGAAAAACGAGGGTCTCCGAACCGTAAGGCACAGTTCCGTCTTCATCACCGTGAAAGCTCAAAACCGGGGTTTCGTTGGCCTGCATCCAGGTAGTATCACCAATGGCACCGGCAATATTCACAATGGCCGTAAGTTCTGAGCTGAATCCTGCGTTGCCCGAGTTTCCTTCAAGCCCGCCATCCAGTCCGGGAGCATCCATGTCAATTCCTTCGGGCACTTCATCCAATGAGTTCAGGAATCCGGTGTGGAGGGCCATAAAACCACCTGCCGATACACCCACCATAAACACCTTGTCGGGATTGATGCCGTAGGGATTTCCATCCTCCTCAGCTGATTTCCTGAAAAAACGAATGGCAGCGCGCGCGTCGTGCACAGCCCGCCAAACCGCCTTGGTTACAGAATTGGGTGTGGGGATAAACTGCCCGGGATCCGTGGCTCCCAAACGATACTGAATGGAAGCGGCTACATAGCCCAGCCGCGCAAAATCCTGACACAGCGGAACCACGTCGTTTCCTGTTTTACTCCCCGCCACAAATGAACCTCCGTGGGCCACAATGATCAGCGGTCGGTCTGTTTCGCTGTCGCCTTCCGGTGTGTACACATCCAGAAAAAGGTTCTGCATGTTGCCGCCCGAATTAAGGTTGGCACCATATTGAACGTCACTCTCCACATCCCAGCTACTGAACACAAATTCACGGTAGCGTTCGCCGTCGCATTGTGCCGAAATGTTGAATGGTAATGCAGCCGCAGTTGCGAGCAGAAAGCCGCCCAAGAATGGCCGGATACCCCTCTGCATAATGGTTTCGTAAACTCTTTGCATCTTCGATTAGGTTTAGGGTTGGAATTAAATTACTGCGTTTGGTTACGTTCCTCAATGGAGATACCTTTGCATGAAATTTCGCAGAACACTCAACATTCCTGAGCGGCTGCGGTTCTACCCATACAAACCTCCATTTGTGGAAGCCGAAAATACAACAAAAACCGCCCGTACCGAAGATCGCAAAGCGGTAACCATACTTTTTGCCGGAGACTCCGGCGACGGAATTCAGCTAACCGGAAGTCAGTTTTCTGACACCAACGCCCTTTTTGGCAACGATATCAGCACGTTTCCGAATTTCCCGGCAGAGATACGCGCCCCGCAGGGTACGCTTGCCGGCGTTTCAGGATTTCAACTTCACTTCGGAAGTGTAGAAGTTTTTTCGCCGGGCGATCAGTGCGACGTGCTCGTGGTGATGAACGCCGCAGCACTCAAAGCTAACCTGAGCAATTTGAAAATCGGCGGAACCATCATTGCGAACACAGATGGTTTCGACAAGAAAAACCTGCGACTGGCCGGTTACGTGGATGTACAAAATCCGCTTACCGACCAAAGTCTGGGGCAATACCGCGTGGTGGAAATTGCCGTTACGCAGATGACCCGCGAGGCCCTCAAGGACTTTGAGCTGGGCATGAAGGAAAAAGACCGAAGCAAAAACATGTTTGTGCTCGGTTTTATCTGCTGGATGTACAACCGCAGCCTGAACCGTACGCTCGACTTTTTGAACGAGAAGTTTGCCGGCAAGCCCGACATCATCAAATCAAACGAGGCCGTGCTCCGCGCCGGATACAATTTTGGCGACACCTCTGAGACCTTTACCAGCAGATACGACGTCAAGCCTGCTCCCCTCAAGAAAGGGGTGTACCGCAACATCATGGGAAACCAGGCCACGGCCATCGGACTGATTGCCGGTGCTGAAAAAGCCGGATTAGAGCTTTTTTACGGCTCCTACCCCATCACCCCTGCATCAGATATTCTTCACGAGCTGGCGCGACACAAGAATTTTGGTGTGCGCACTTTTCAGGCCGAGGATGAGATTGCGGCTATTTGCTCAGCCATTGGTTCGTCGTTCGCGGGTGGACTGGGAGTTACCGCCTCCTCAGGGCCGGGTATTGCGCTAAAAGGCGAGGCCCTTGGATTGGCCGTGATGCTCGAGATACCCCTCGTAGTGGTGAACGTGCAACGCGGGGGACCATCTACCGGACTGCCCACCAAAACGGAGCAGGCCGATTTGTTGCAGGCCCTGAACGGTCGCAACGGCGAGGCTCCTGTTCCGGTGATTGCTGCCGCGCACCCGTCAGACTGTTTCTGGATGGCCTACGAAGCCGTACGCATTGCGGTTGAGCACATGACGCCGGTGATTCTGCTTACCGACGGCTATGTAGCCAACGGAGCCGAGCCCTGGCGATTCCCCAAGTCGGATGATTTGAAACCCATTCAACCCAACTTTGCCAATCCCGATGACTACAAGGAAGGTGACTACCTCCCTTATCAACGCGACGAACGTGGCGTGCGCAAATGGGCCACTCCCGGGATGACCAATCTGCAGCACCGCATTGGTGGTCTGGAGAAGCAAGACCTCACCGGAAATGTTTCCTACGACCCCGAAAACCACGAGCGCATGATAAAATTGCGTGAGGACAAAGTGCGGCGCATCGCTGATTTCTTCCCCGAACTCAGCATTGAACTTGGCGAAGAGAAAGGCGAGCTGCTGATTCTGGGTTGGGGAAGCACCTATGGCGCTATCCGCACCGCCGTGAGGGATTTGAACGAGGAGGGTTACAAGGTTAGTCACGCGCACCTGCGTCACCTGTTTCCCTTCCCCAAAAACCTCGGAGAAGTTCTTGGCAACTTCAAAAAAGTTCTCATACCTGAACTGAATCGCGGCCAATTGCGACAATTGATTCGCGCAGAATTTCTCATTGATGCACAGGGCCTGAACAAGGTGCAGGGAATGCCCCTTCGCACGGAGGAAATCAAAGAGGCCGCTATTAAAACATTGAACGCATGAGCACAGCAACCATATCTCCCGCCGAAATGAGCCCCAAGGATTTTGCCACCGACCAGGAAGTGCGATGGTGTCCGGGTTGTGGCGACTATTCCATACTGAAGCAAGTGCAGTCTATCATGCCGGAGGCCGGCCGACGCCCCGAAGACGTGGTATTTATTTCCGGCATCGGGTGCTCTTCGCGCTTTCCTTATTACATGAACACCTACGGCATGCACAGCATCCACGGCAGGGCACCGGCTATTGCCAGTGGGGTGAAAACCACGCGTCCGGATTTGAGCGTGTGGCTTATTACCGGGGACGGTGATGCGCTTTCTATTGGCGGCAATCACCTCATTCACCTGCTGCGGCGTAACGTAGATTTGAATGTGTTGCTGTTCAACAATGAGATTTACGGACTTACCAAGGGACAATACTCTCCCACTTCACCGGAGGGTACCGTTACCAAGAGTACGCCCATGGGCTCGCTTGATCACCCTTTCAACCCCTTGGCTTTGGCCGCCGGAGCGGACGGCTCGTTTATTGCCCGCGCCATGGATCGCGACCCCAAACATTTGCGCGATATACTGCTGGCCGCCGATCGCCATCGGGGCACTTCGCTTATTGAAATCTACCAAAATTGCAACGTCTTCAACGACGGAGCCTTTGAAGTTTTCACAGAAAAGACTTCAAAGCCCGAAAGCACCATTTTTCTGGAGGAAGGAAAACCCCTGCTTTTCGGTGCGGAGATGAACAAAGGCATTTGGCTCGACGGTTCCACACCGCGAGTTGCAGATATTGCCAAAGGCGAAAAAGCCCTTGAGGACCTGTGGAT
>SKUL01000076.1 GCA_007129985.1 Flavobacteriales bacterium | reverse complement strand
TTGTCATCCACTGCATACCAGTTGTACAATTTGCCAAAGGGCACTTCGTTGCCGCCATCATGATTGTAAAACGACCATGCGCCTGTACTCAACTCTTGCCATTCGCTGTTGGGCAAAACGTTCGGAATCTCATCTCCATTATTGTATGTGGCCGTAAGCAGATTCTCAGCCATCCAGCACTGATTGCCAATGGCAACGGTTAAGTACTCGTTACCTTCAATGTCGCTCACAATTCCTGAAGTGGGACAAACCCCAGAAGTTATAATCTCAGCAAAAGTTACACTATCGATAGATGCCACAGTGAAACTTTGAGTCGCGCCATCGCTGAAATAAATGATTTTCAAGGTATTTCCCGCCACATTCTCGTGCTTTATGCTATCAATAACCGCAATCGGATTAACCTCATCGTCTAGATTATCGAAGTGAATCTTATGCTCATACTCTTGCGCAACTACGACCGATATTCCAATTGAAGAGCAAAAAAGAGCTATTATGACTTGTTTCATGACCCTGTTTTCAGTGTTGAATAATAATCGATTTGTTGACGGTGAATGAAGGCGTGGTGAGCCGGCACAAATACATTCCGGCACTTTGTAATATACCACTGGCACCCCACATCATCTGATATTCTCCGGCAGTCTGAAACCCTGCAAAAAGCTGTTCAATATGGCGGCCTTGAAGGTCAAAAATGTCTATTCTCAGGTTTGTAGCGTCGGGAAGTGTGTAGGATACATTCACCCAATCCGTAGCTGGGTTGGGAAAAACATTGATTCGAAATCCCTCAGAAACAGGGGCATTTATTTGGGTTGCTATGGTATAACCATAGTGCCCAATTTCTGAAATCGCAAGGGTCTCTATGCTGTGATCGGAAAAATGCAATAGCGTTTCGGTTTGTGAAAACGTGATTTTTTCGATCGACCAAAGGTCATAGGTGCTAACAGTTCCATCGGTCATCTCAAAATAAATACCTTGGTACTCTTGTGCACTTGCAATCAATCCGCTAAGCAGAAAAACACATAAGACTAGTTTAACAAAAGGGGTTCGCATAAAAGTGAATTTGGGGCAAGTTAGGGATTGATTTAGAATCTGCATCAAAACTTATTGATACTTGCCAGATAGCCGTTGCAGCTTTAAAAATACAGCCAATAACCTCTCACCACGCCATTCTGATTGAACTCAATGGCAGGAGCGGGAATTTTCACAAAGCTCACCAGCTCAAAACATGTTTTAAGCACCTTTGAACGTGTTTTGATGCGCGTCAAATCCACATCAAAACTCAGGTATACCTGCCGCTGTCTGTCAAAAGTTGGCATGGGATTACCCTGCCCGTCAAAAGCAGGATTGCTACTTCCGCCCGTCATGCCATCGGCGCTGTAGCCCACCGCAAGGTTCAACCAAACAGGTAGCCATTGGGGCTTTTCTTTGAACCACGACGCACCATTCACTGACAGCCAGTAAGTTTGACCGTTGTAGTCTTTCAAGAGGCGCTCAAGGCCGTTGCTTCCCAACACATTTGGGCGGTATTGGGCATAAGGCGAGTGATGCACCGAAAACTTGAGTTGCATGCGTTGGTCTCCCCAGTGTAGCTCCTGCCCTATTACCAGCGCTGCTCCCACGGCGTTGGCGGCCATGTCGCTCAACGAAAAGCCCCACTCAGCCGAAAATCCATCAAGTACCTCAATCGCCGTGAGGTAGGCAAATCCGTAACTACCACCAATCCAGATTGCTTTTTTACGCTCAGTGCCTGTCCATTGCATCGCGCGAATGCCCATGCGCCCCATATAATAGGCTGTCATGGCGTGTCCGGCCTTGTCCATTTGTTTCCAGTCGGCCAAATCGTCAAAAAGATGAAAGGAGGTTCGCGGTTGGTCTTTGTACCACAGTTCATTGAGGCCAATGAGCGTCCCTCCGGCTATCAAAGTTCCGGCAGAACCTACGAGCCATGCGCGCTCAGGATTAAAGCTTGTGGAATCCGGAGGTGCGGCAGATGCGTCCTGAGAAAGAAGCAAGAAAATTAATGGCAACAACAAGCCGCACAAGTACTTTGCTGCGCTGTGAATTTTACCTTGGTTCATCTTCTCCACACGGCGAAAGTACCCAATTTCCGCCCTTTCAGAAACACTTTCACCCTTGCACACACAGGAAAAGTCTGCAGGCTTTTCCTTACTTTCGTGCCAAAATGGGCCAATGCTAGGTATTGTTGTACTGATTGTATTTCTGGTTGTTCTCGGACTGATTGTTTCGGCCGGTTTTTTCATTCCACACGTAACTACAATGAGCGTGATGGACATCAAAAAACCCATCAACACCTGTTACGCACTGGCCAATGAAACATGGTTTTACAAAGAATTGATTCCTCAACTGTCAGAACCTCAGGTTACCCCAAACATTTCTGAAACCACTCGCGCAACCGCCATGGTGAACTACAAGGGCAAAGCCATGACCTGGGTACTTGAGGACAGTATTGCCAACTACCGGATGTCGGCCAAATGGACCGAAGGAGTTTGTGAAGTGCATCTGCAACTGTCATTTTACCGCCTTTCAAAAAACGAAACCCGCTGGGTATTGATTGCCAAGCGACAACCCAAAGGCACCCTGAGGAGGTTGCAAGTAGCATTGGGTAAATCAAAGCAAAAAAAGCTCGCCGAAACCTTTCTGCAAGCCGCCAAAGCGCGAACCGAACAATTTGATGGTGAAATCACCGAGTTTGCAGATGTTGATGCCGAGCTCAATCCTAACTTCTCTCTTCACTAGCAAGTGATCCTCTGGCAGAACCCATTTTCTGAATGAATTACGAGAGTAATATCCTGATTGCAAGTACTGCAAGTCGCCATCCATGGCTCATACTTGGATTGCTGCTTCTTTGTTCTTCCATGTATTCCGGACACATTGCCAATGCGCAATCCAATCGCGACAGTTTGTTGGAACAAGCACGCTCGGCTGATTCTGACACAACCAGGATTATTTCATGGTTCAGGCTAGCAAGAACAACCAAGGACACCACGGAATCTATGGCGTTTCTGGATAGTGCCGGAAACATTGTACAACGCGTACCGGATAATTACTGGCAAGCGGCTTTGATGCTGGAAGAAGCGGAGGTCTTGAACAATAATAGACTAAGTGACCTTGCAATGAAGAAGGTGGAAGATGCCCTGACCATTCTTGAGTCCAAACCCAACAGCCGCCTACTGGGCCGTGCCTATGGGCTTGCCGGTCAGCTGGCCTGGAGCGAAAGGAGTGCTGGCGAGTCTATCAACTACAAAAAGAAGTGGGTTGAATTTCTCAAAGAAAATGCATCTGCTGACCAATACGGCAAGGCACTCAATAATCTGGGGGTTACCTATAAAAATGCATCGCTTGAGGTTAAAGCCCTTGAATCGCTGCTGAAGGCTCTTGAAATTGCTGAGCAGTATAGAGACAGTTCATTAATTGGCTCCATTTTGAATAACATAGGCAACGTATACAAGAACCGCGAAGAGTTTGACTCGGCCTTGGATGTCCATTGGAAAGCAATTGAAATTCGAAAAAAAATCGGTGAGCCTCAAGCTATTGCCGACAGCTACAACAATCTCGGATTGGTTTTTCGCAAGATGGGCCAGAGCGACTCGGCGATGATGCATTTTCAATCGAGTATAAAAATCCGCAAACCAACCGGAGAAAGACGACGGCTGTCTTATGCCTACAATAACATCGGATTACTTTTTCTGGATAAAAGTGAGATTGACAGTGCACTTTACTACTTCCATGTTTCGCTGCAGCTGAAGGAAAATCATGGTGACCCACGTGACCTTGCCCTTGCCTACCTGAATATTGGTGAAGCGCACCTCAAAGGAAACCAGATTAACAAGGCAATCGAGAATTTTGAAAAAACCGGCGAAATCACTACGGGAAAAGGTTACGTAGACATCGAGATTGGTAGGTTGGAAGGTCTATCTAGCGCATACGCTAAACGAGGTAAGTTTGAAAAGGCTTATGATATCATCATCCTTCACAACAAAATGAAAGATTCTTTGAATCTATTAAATCTCACTAAAAACGTGAGAGACGTTCAAACATCCTTCCAGCTGGAAAAAAGCCAAAACGAAATCACCCGCCTGGAGCAGGAACAGCGCCTCAAAGAACTCGAACTTCAAAACGCCGAGCTCGCCAGAAACACCTTGCTCATGGCCCTTTTGGCAATCATCATTATTGCCGTGATGCTATTACTCCGATCGCGCTCCATTCAACAACTCAACAAAAACCTACAAGAAGCCAACGCCACACTGCAAGCAACACGCGTGAGCAAGGAGGAAAAAGAAACACTGCTCAAAGAAATTCACCACCGCGTTAAGAACAACCTACAAATCATCACCAGTTTACTGAGGCTCCAGTCCGAAAACATCAAAGACCCCGAGGTACTGGCGCAATTCAATGAGTCGCAAAACCGCATTCGCTCAATGGCATTGGTGCACGAGGAACTTTATCGCTCGGATGATTTTACCAACATCAACATGCAGGCTTATTTCACCAAATTGTGCAATGACCTCATTCAAAACTACGCTGTTGGCAAGGATATCAAGGTTGAAATCCGCACCGAAGTTGACCGAATGGGAGTCAACACATTGATACCTCTGGGACTGATGGTAAACGAAATGATTACCAACGCCCTGAAACACGCTTTTGAGGGAAGTTCGGGTAACATGGCCATTGCCCTGCGCTCGCTCGGTGAGAAGCAATACGAGTTGATTGTAAGCGACGATGGCAAAGGTTTTCCACCTGAACTCCAACATCATGAGCTGCACTCATTGGGCGTAGAACTCATTCACACCCTTGCCGAACAACTGGACGGGTCGGTAAAAATGGACAATCAGCCCGGAGCTCGATACACCATTCGCTTTCAGTGTCAGGATTAAACTGACTGCCTGCTCCTTGCCAAAAAATTCGCTCAGTTCGGGCGGAATGCAGAACTTTACGGCAACAACGTTTGACTAGATAAATCCTTTAGATATGGCTCAAAAACTTAAGAACTACGTAAACGGAAAATGGACAGAAGGTCAGGGCGACGGAAAGCCCCTTTACAATGCCGTAACCGGCGAAACCATTGCGCTCGCCACCGCCGATGGCCTATCATTTGAAGAAATTCTGCACTACGGAAGAACCGTTGGAGGCCCGGCCCTCCGAAAAATGACCTTTCAGGAGCGCGGCCGAATGCTCAAGGCGCTTGCTCTTTTTCTCATCGAGCGCAAAAAGAAATACTACGAACTGAGTTATGCAACCGGTGCCACCAAAGTGGACAGTTGGATTGATATTGAGGGCGGTATCGGAAATCTCTTCGCCTACGCGAGCCTCCGCAAGCAGTTTCCCAACCAAAGTTATTATGTAGATGGCGACACAGCTCCCCTCTCGCGGGGCGGCACTTTTGTAGGTCACCACATTATGGTTCCCAAGGAAGGCGTGGCCATTCACATCAACGCGTACAACTTCCCGATTTGGGGAATGCTCGAAAAAATTGCCGTTAACCTGCTCGCCGGTGTTCCTGCGGTGGTGAAGCCCGCTACGATTACCTCCTTCCTTACGCAGTTGATGGTGGAAGACATTGTGGCCTCCAACATCCTGCCAGACGGCGCGTTGCAACTTGTTTGTGGCTCGGCCAACGGCATTCTTGACCACGTCATTTCGCAGGATGTGGTAACCTTTACCGGTTCTGCATCAACGGGCCGCATGCTGAAAGGTCACGCGCGCATTCTGGATGAGTCGGTGCCTTTTAACATGGAAGCCGATTCGCTGAACGCAGCCGTGCTGGGCGAAGATGCCACACCCGGCACCGAAGAATTCGACCTGTTTATCAAAGAAGTACGCAAGGAAATGACCGTGAAATGCGGCCAAAAATGTACGGCCATTCGCCGCATCATCGTTCCTGAGAACCTGGTGGAGGATGTGCAGATTGCGCTCGGAAAAGCGCTTGCCAAAACCACCATCGGCGACCCGCAGAACGAAAATGTTCGCATGGGTGCGCTGGCCGGAAAAGAGCAGCTTAAAGAAGTGCAGGAAAAACTGGCCCAGCTCAAAACCGCGTCTGAAGTGGTGTATGGAGATTCGGCTCAGCTTGAACTGATTGAAGCCGATGCTACGCGGGGAGCTTTTATGGCGCCCGTGCTGCTGCGCAACGACCGCCCCTTTGAGCAAATGGCCTCACACGAAATCGAAGCATTTGGGCCTGTAAGTACCATCATGCCGTACAAATCGCTCGACGAAGCCATCCAACTCACCAAACTCGGAAAAGGCTCACTGGTTTGTTCGCTTACCACCTACAACGACAAGCTGGCGCGGGAATTCACCATCGGAGCGGCCTCGCACCACGGACGTATTCTCATTCTGAATCGCGATTGCGCCAAAGAATCTACCGGACACGGTTCACCCATGCCATTGTTGGTTCACGGCGGTCCGGGGCGTGCCGGTGGCGGCGAAGAAATGGGAGGAAAACGAGGCGTGCTGCACTACCTGCAACGCACAGCCATTCAAGGCTCTCCCACTACCCTGTCGGAAATTACGCAGGTGTACCAATACGGAGGCAAGCAAACCGAAAGCGAGCCACACGTATTCCGCAAGCACTTTGAAGAACTGAATGTGGGCGACACCGTTACCACCGCCAAACACACCGTAACCGAGGCCGACATTGCCAACTTTGCGAACGTGAGCGGTGACAATTTCTACGCGCACGTGGATGCCACTTCGCTGGAGGGAACCATTTTTGAAGGCCGCGTTGCCCACGGGTACTTTGTGCTCTCCAAGGCTGCCGGTTTGTTTGTGGAAGCCAAGAAAGGCCCCGTGCTGCTCAACTACGGAATTGACGAATGTCGCTTTACCAAGCCCGTGTATCCGGGAATGACCATCGGTGTGCGGCTTACTGTAAAAGAGAAAGTGGACCAGGAAAAACGCTCCGAAGACGATATCGCCAAAGGCATTGTGCGCTTTCTTGTGGACGTGTACGACGAAACCGGCGAAACCGTGGCCCTTGCTACCATTCTCACGATGGTGAAAAAGCTCAAAGACGAGTAGAAACTCTGCTCTTCAACTTTAAACCGCCTCCCCTTCGGATGGCGGTTTTTTTTTCGCTGAGTGTTGAAAAGATTTCACTGAATAACCGACAAAACATTCGATTGCGTTATTTTTGCGACATATTCGCAATAACAAATCAATGGCAACAAGTCAGACTCTCCTTCCCGTAACCGTACTCAGCGGATTTTTGGGAGCCGGTAAAACCACCCTGCTCAATCACGTACTGCACAACAAGCAGGGCTTGAAAGTAGCGGTGATTGTAAACGATATGAGCGAGGTAAACATTGATGCCCGCACCGTGGAGAACGAAAACATCCTGAGTCGCACCGATGAAAAGCTCGTGGAGATGAGCAACGGATGCATTTGCTGCACCCTGCGCGAAGACCTGATGATTGAGGTAGAGCGCCTTGCGCGCGAAAACAGGTTCGACTATCTCTTAATTGAAAGCACGGGTATCAGCGAACCGGTTCCGGTGGCACAAACTTTTTCGTTTGTGGATGAAGAAAATGGCATTGACCTGAGCCGCTTCAGCAAGATTGACACCATGGTAACGGTGGTGGACGCCTTCAACTTTTTTCGCGATTTCGGAACCGACGAATTACTGGCAGACAGAGGCTTGACGGACATGGATGGCGACTACCGAACCATCGTAAACCTCCTCACCGACCAGGTGGAGTTTGCCAATGTGATTATCCTCAATAAGTGTGACCTCGTGACTGAGGAAGACCTGGGCTTGCTTCAGTCGGCCTTGCAAAAAATGAACCCCGACGCACACATCATTCGCTCGGAGTTTGGTCGCGTTGAGCCCACGCACATTCTCAATACAGGACTTTTTGATTTTGAAAAAGCCCAGAGCTCGGCAGGCTGGCAACGCGAACTTGAAGGTGGCGAGCACACCCCCGAAACCGAAGAATACGGCATTTCATCTTTTGTTTTCAGAAACGCGCGTCCCTTTCACCCGGAGCGGCTTTGGAAGTACCTGAACGAACAATACCCCTCAGGGCTGATTCGCGCCAAGGGTTTGTTCTGGCTGGCTTCGCGTCCCGATGATGCGCTGAATTTCAGCCAGGCGGGAGGTTCCTTGCGCCTTGAGCGAGCCGGTGTATGGTGGGACAGCATGTCCGAAGAAGAGCGCATGCGCTTTGAGAGTTTCCGGTACCACCGCGATGAGATTGAAAGTCGCTGGCACCCGCGCTGGGGCGACCGCATGAATGAGTTGGTTTTTATCGGTCAGGAAATTGACGAAAGTGGCATTCGCGCAGAACTTAAAGCGTGTTTGGTAAGCGAAGACGAAAGCGCATCAGTGGGTGTTCCCCATGCGTTTTCCGACCCTTTTCCGGTTCACATCTAGGCGGGCTTACTCCTTTACGAAGAGCCTTGTTTGGCCCTCCGCGTTCAAGAGATAGGTTCCGCCGCTCAGTTGACCCACATCCAAAGGCTGCCCGATTTGCAAGGTGTGTTGAAGCACTACCCTGCCGCTCATATCGGTAATGAGCACCTTCATTGGAGCATCACCCGCGAAACCCTCCACAAACACATGGTTTCGGACAGGGTTTGGGTACAGCAGCCACGATGATGTGTTGCGCTCCTCCACGTGGGTTACGAGTCCGAAAACCTCATCGTAGGTTTCAGCGAAGCTATGGTCTCCTGCGCA
>SKUL01000344.1 GCA_007129985.1 Flavobacteriales bacterium | reverse complement strand
TGGACACGGAGGTGGTTTGGGTATCTGGGTAACCCGAGATGTAACCAATACCGCAATAGACCCCGAATGGTGGTTTATTGGGAACGTGGATGAACTCGTGAACAGCATGGAGTGGTCTCCAGATCGGGATCACCTTTACGTAGGAACGTCGTCAGGTCGTCTGCTTCGATTCTCCGGCTTCAACCAGGTGTACCATGCAGATGATTTAGACAATATCACCGTAACAACCCTGATAACCGGTGGGCCGCCGATTAACAATATTGCGGTTGACTATTCTGAAGGCACGGGTGGCCCTGACGGTCCGCCAGCCTCTGAAACGGTTGTTATTGCTCGCTCAACCTATGGTGTGCAGAATAAGGTTTTACGCTCTACGGTGGCCGCTTCAACATCTTCGTCTAATACCTTCCAAAGTATATTCAATGTTCCGGCACCACTTGACAGAATGCCTGTTTACTCTTGTGTGATTTCTAAGGATGATCCAAATGTAATCGTGATAGGAACTGAAGTAGGTATCTTCCGAACTGACGATGGAGGAGGAAACTGGTACGAGGCCAATGGCGGCCTGATGGATCGTGTTCCTGTTCTTGATCTTCGTCAGCAGTACCGAGAGCATTGGGAGGCTACGAACTCAGGAGTGATTTATGCAGGTACCCACGGAAGAGGAATTTTCGATAACGATGACTTCCTTACACCCTGGACCAGTGTACAAGAAAACGAAGGAACAGGAGCCATCGACGAAGCAGTGATGAGTTCACTTATTGTGTTCCCGAACCCGATGAATACCCACGGTTGGGTTGAGTTTGATCTAAGAGAAGCAAGCGATGTGCGAATGGTAATTTTCAACATCAACGGCCAAATGATGGAGCAAATCCACCGCGAGCGCTTACCGGCCGGTAACCAGCAGGTACAATTCAGTGCAGAAAAACTTTCTGCAGGTACTTACCTGATTCGTGTAGAAGCTGGTGGAATAGCTGAAACCAAGCGCTTTATTGTAACGCGATAAACCATTTGAATCGAAATACAGAGCCTTCCCGAAATGACGGGAAGGCTTTTTTTTACCCATGATAAAAATAGGAATCAACGGATTGGGGCGCATTGGCCGAAGACTCTTTCGCCTGCTGAGCGAATGTCGCGACATAGAAGTTGTAGCTGTAAATGATCTGGCAGACCCTGAAACCATGAGCCATTTGTTGCGTTTTGATTCAGTGCATGGGCTCTGGAATCGCAGTCCAGTGGTAGCAGGTGATGCAATTGTAGTGGAAGATCGTTCCATTGCCTACTGCCGTAATGCGGTACCTGCTGATATACCATGGCACAAACACCACATTGATATTGTATTTGAGTGTACAGGCTTTTTCAAATCAACTGTAAAGTCTGCAGGTCATCTCCAAAAAGGTGTCCGCGCTGTAATCCTGTCAGCTCCGCCTGATGATCATGCCATCAAAACAGTTGTGATGGGTATCAATGACCATCTGCTGACTGCCGATGACCGTATTGTATCAAATGCTTCATGCACTACCAATTCAGCTGCGCCCATGGTGCAGCTGGTAGATGAGCTCTGCAGGGTAAAAAGCGGATACATCACCACCGTCCATTCTTACACCACCGATCAACGCTTGCAGGATGCGCCGCATCGCGACCTGCGCCGTGCCAGAGCTGCGGCACACTCTATTGTTCCCACAACTACTGGAGCTGCCAAAGCCATTACACGTATCTTTCCTCATCTGGATGGTAAACTGGGTGGTTGCGGAATCAGGGTTCCGGTGCCCAATGGTTCTCTTACTGACATATCCTATGTTGTAGAGCACCCCCCTACAGTAGAGTCTTTGAATGCGGCATTTGCTGCTGCGGCTGAGAATCGTTGGAAAGGCATCTTGCAGTACATCGAAGATCCAGTGGTATCAGCGGATATCATCGGAAACCAGCATTCATGCATTTTCGATGCACAACTTACCAGCGTAATTGATCACATGGTAAAAGTGGTTGGGTGGTACGACAATGAAACGGGGTATTCCGCAAGGCTTATTGATCTTGCCCGGAAAGTGATGGCCCTTCAAAACGCTTGAGCTTCAAATTCTCCCCCTCAAGCACCGCGTAGGTGTAGTGCACAATCCAATCTCCAAGGTTCACATATCTACTGTTCGCACCCACTTTGAGATCGAGCGGCAGATGACGATGACCAAAAATGAAGTAATCGATGTGGCGGGAATCCAGAATTTCCTTGCAGTAGATAGCGAGCCACTCGTTTTCATCACCTAAAAACTTACGGTCGTCATCTGCGGTATGCTTGCGACTGGTACGGCTCCAGAAATTAGCCATACTGATGCCGAAATTGGGGTGGAGTCTAGCAAAGAACCATTGGCACAAGCGGTTGCGAAATATTTTCTTGATGAATTTGTAGCCGTAATCGCCCGGTCCCAAGCCGTCGCCATGACCAATAAAGAATTTCTTACCGTTAAAAGTTCGCTCAACCGGTTGATGGTGCAGAGTAATTCCCGTTTCAGAGGGTAAATAATCAAAAACCCACATATCGTGGTTTCCGGTGAAGTAGTGCACAGGTATGCCCGCGTCGGTTATTTCGGCAATCTTGCCCAACAAGCGAACAAAGCCTCGCGGAACCACCGTGCGGTATTCAAACCAAAAATCGAACACGTCACCCACCAGAAAGATTTCAGTGGCGTCCTTTTTTGCCATGTCGAGCCACTCCACCACGCGTTTCTCGCGCGCAAGACTGTCTTCCCTGTTTGGAACTCCGAGGTGAAAGTCAGAGGCAAAATATATTTTGTCCGGTTTCAAACTAGCCTGGTATTCGCCGGATGGCTTTGAATGGGTTAATCTCGTTAAAATTGATCATAAACCGGATGAGCTGACTGTAGTTTAACCCTCTCGCTTCAATCTCTCTTTGGATATCTTCCGTCCAAACAAATGGGAAATACACTTCCACAATCTCCGGGACTAGCCACAGATAGATTCCTGCATTTGCCAAAATACCCGGTGCATTTGGCAGTCCTTGTGGGTCGCTGAATCCAACATCGGCATAAATACCCAAAGGCAGGAACTTAAAGGGCGATTGTATTTTGGCGTTGGCGGCTACCAGCCACGAATTGGTCTGACCATTGGCGGTTGGTATTTTGAAATTACCATGACCCGCCACAAATTGCTGGCTCAGAAAACCGCTGTTCTCAAACCGACCCGGAAAAACCTGCGAATAGCGGAAATCCTGCGCACCATTAATTCCGTCCATTCTGAAATTATAGCGCGGATTATTTGTAGCGTGATGAAGGAAAGTTCCTCCGAAAAAGCGCAGAAACAAAGAGCGCTTGTGCTTATTCATCACAAATTTCCCATTCCATTCCAGCCAAACGCGGTCAAAATCCTCGTGCAGATCAAACGTTACCATCAACTGATAAGGTCTGATAGGGAGTCGGTTGCGCAATTCATAAGCCAGTAAACCATAAAGATTTTCAGATGTTGTTGTAATAAATATGTCATCTAAAGGTCTGAAACCAAACGTTTCAGAGACATGGGTAACTGCGTAGTGTATATGATGCGACAGGTTTCTGCTCAGCGGATTTCTTCGAATGTCTAGTTGCGAGGCGAGTTCATATCGCGTAAAACTTCCGCCAAGTCCGACACCTCCTGTACCAAATGTGGCGGCGCTTAATTCTGTGCGTAAATTTTCAATCCACCTAGAGGTTTGAATGCGCAGGTTATGTTGAAGGGTTGCCATTCCTCTGAATTCATTGCTCCCAAAACCGTACATAGGCAATGCGCGGAACTCAAACATCTTTTGCAAGGGCGATACGTTGTGCAATAAAAGCCCTGCCATTGCCCCATCCGTGGTATTGTAGCCAAGGGCAGGTGTGTAGTAGAGCGTTGTTCGCGATGGATCTTCCATCCCGGCCAGCCATTGGAAGCGCAAAGGTTCCATTTTTCGAAATACCCCATTGGATCGAATAGAATTGTTTTTTCGGTTGATGTCTGTTGTTCGCCTATCATGGTCTAGTACCAACCGGTGAAAGTTTCGCGCAGAAATCTGCACCGTTGTATCGCGCCCAAAAGGAGGTATCCACGCTTCCTGAAGTATCTCGCCTTTGTCGTTGAGTGCCGCACACGCAACAGGGCCTTCAATTCCTTTGGCCTTGATGGTGAGGTCATATCCTGAATCGGTGCGCTTTAGCTTTTTAATCTTGAAGTCAGACTTCTTGGTGGTGCAAATTTGGTCTTTTACCCATTGCGCATCATCGCCGGAGGCCTGCTGAACAAAAGGCCAGACGTCTTCAGGATAGGGATGCTTAAACTTCCAACGATCAAAATAGGCCTTCATTGCTGTATCGTATGCTTCATTTCCCGCATAAGCTCGAAGGTATTCAAAGGCAAGTGCTGCTTTGGCATACACCATGGCCCCGTAGTTCAGCGGGGTAAAGTCTTCGCTTTGCAGGCAAGGAGCCTGATCTAAATTACGCCGGGCGTTGAAAGCATAAAGGAAATAGTTCTGGTCGCGCAAGCTGTAACGGTCAAGTCTGAGCCAACGCACGAGCCAGGAGCTGTAGCGACTACCAAAAATATTGAGATTGGGATGGTGCTTTTCCATGTAGCGCATTTCGTTGGCGGTGTTCATGCCTTCATCCATCCACGGAAAGCGGCGCTCGTTGGAAGCGAGCGCTCCGTAAAACCAATTGTGGCCAACCTCGTGCATGATAACCGTTTCCAGATCTACTTCATTGCCAGATTCTCCAATGATGGTAATCATCGGATACTCCATGCCTGCACCGGCGCTGATTACACCGTCAACAGCAGTAACATGGTTGTATGGGTAGTCTCCGTTCCAAAGAGAGTAGTCGTACACAGCGCGCGTCAGGTAGTCAATACTGCCCTGCCACAATTTGGCCTCGTTGTCGGTAAAGGCAGCCCAGGCGGTAACGGTTCTGCCTGAATGAGGTAGAACCACTTCTCCTTTGGCCACGCGGTATCGCTTATCAGCAAACCATGCAAAATCATGAATGTTGCCTTGCTTGTAAGTAAGGGTTTTGGTGTTTGGTGCCGACGGTGGAAACGACATGTTTTTGTAGGTAGTCTGCCACGATTCAGTTGATCTCGCTTTTTCGCTTAACCACTCCAACTCGTCCTCATTTTGCAACTCTCCTGTAGCCATCACCACGTAATTAGAAGGAAGCGTAATGTTCACCTCAAAATGCCCGAAGTTGGAGTAGAACTCACCCATCGTAAGGTAGGACATTGCATGCCAGCCGCGGGAGTCATAGACCGCTGGCTTTGGATACCATTGGGTGATGTAATAAGCTTGCTGACTGTGCCCGAGGCGCGAAATCTCTGCGTCGGGCAATTGAACAAAAAACGGGGTTTCGATGATGGCAGTATCTCCGGGGTCAAGCGATGTAGGAAGGATAAGTTTTGTAAAGTCTGCCGGAGTATCCGTATCGTCGGTGCGAGCATCCACGCCATTCACCTTGTACTGAAGGTTGCGTATGCTCCCGGTATTTTCCGGGCCGCTGAACTGAAAGAGAAACTTACCGTGCTTTACCAGTTGCCTTGCCATGGGTGTCTCTACACTGCTGTAGGCGTTGGGCCAATGATGCATAAACACCTCATTGAGCACATCGGGTGAGTGATTGATGTAGGCAATGCGGATATTACCATCCAGCGTATGCTTTCGGTCATCCAATTCAACATAAATGGCGTAGTTTACCTCTTGCTGAAAATAACCCTGACCGAATGCATATTTTGACGCAATCAGGAGTAGCAAAGCGAGTAAACCAGCCCTCATGGTTGTTTACATCGCCAGCATTTCCTCCACCTTGTTCTCAAGAGCACGACCGCGAAGGCCGTTGGCCACAATTTTTCCATCGCGGTCAATGAGAACGGTGTGCGGAATGCTGCTTACGTTGTACAACTTGGCTGCGGCGCTATTCCAGAACTGAAGGTCCGAAACCTGGGGCCAGGTAAGACCATCCTGCTTGATGGCTTCAACCCACTTGTCTTTGTCGCGGTCGAGAGATACCCCGTAGATTTCAAATCCTTTGTCCTTCATTTCGTTGTACATCTTCACCACCTTGGGGTTCTCAACCCGGCAAGGTTTGCACCATGAAGCCCAGAAGTCAATCAGTACCACTTTGCCGCGCAGTGACGAGAGCGGAATCACCTTGCCATTGGGGTCGGCCAGCTCAATTTCGGGTGCCTCGCTTCCGGGTGCCAATTTCGCCATGGCCGAAACTTTACGCTCTGCCTCAGCAATCTGATTACCCAACATGCTGTAATAGATGTGCTCTGAGAAAATGGGCTCAATGCCTTGATGTACCTCTTTGAACAAATCAATGTGTTCCTCGGGGTTCATCTCACCGAGAATCGAAATACACGCCGGGGAATCTGTGTTTTTCGAAACAAAGTCTATCTGGTAACCTTGGTAGGCTTCACGGATTTTCTCGAAGGCATCCACCATTTCTTGCTTGGCGTCCTCGTCTCCCGTCATGGCTATAGCCTGGAAGGCCTTCTGGATAGAATCCAGTTCTGTGCGGAAGGCTTGGGTGCCCGCGTAGTAGTCGCGCAGGATTTTAGAATGTTTAGACCCTTGCACGTCATAGGTGCCGAGCAAATTCTCCATATCTCCGGTAATTACCACATTTTCGGTGCTGTCGGTAAGAAGTACGACTTGTTGGTCGCCCACTACCACGGTGTAAAAATCGAACATGCCGGGCCCTTCCGTAAAACGAAAGCTTCCACCGGGCCCAATTTCTACTGACTCGAGCAGGTTGGCTGCGTTGTTGTGAATGTGGTTGAGTTCAATTTTCTCGCCCGCTGCGTTTTCAATCTGGCCGGAGATACCGGAGATACCGGTATCCTGACTGTCGCAAGCCGCGAGAACGAACATTAATGATGCAATAATCCAAAGGTTTTTCATGATTTCGGTTTGTTATTCTTCAAGTAGTTGTTGTAGTATTTTGCTGGCTGCTTTGGGGTCGGCTTTGCGGTTGCTCAGCTTCATAACTTCTCCCATAAACAAACCTAGTAGTCCTTTATTGCCCGATTTGTAGGCATTCACCTTGTCGGGATAGCTTTCCAGTGCAGTACGCGCCCAGCTAGTGAGGCTGTCTTCATCGCTGTCCTGCATCAGGTTCATAGTTTCTGCGAGCGCTGCTGCTTTTTTATCCGGTGAAGCAATCAAAGCCGGAAACAGGTTTTGACTTGCCACGGAATGACTCACTTTACCACCGTCAATCAGCTCGATAAGCTCCGCTATTTGGGCGGGCTTCAGAGCAAATTCATTGATGGAAATTCCGTTTTGGTTGAGGAATGATTTTACATCCACCATCACCCAGTTGGCAGCCGCTTTGTAGTTCGGAGTGTGTTGAATGAGTTGCTCAAAGTAGAGCGCGATGGCCTTGTCTTCTGTAAGCACGCGGGCATCGTATTCTTTCAGACCCAGCTCTGTGGTGTAGCGCGCAATCAGCTCGGCGGGCAGGGGCGGCATTTCGCTTCGTACAGCGTTGATTTGCTCCGGAGTAAGCGTGAGGGGTTGCAAGTCGGGTTCCGGAAAGTAGCGGTAGTCATGGGCGTCTTCCTTGCTGCGGAGGAGGCTAGTTGTTCCGCTCACCGCATCGAAATTTCGGGTTTGCTGTTCCACTGTTCCACCCGCTTCAATGAGCAGAATTTGACGCACTACCTCGTGCTCAATGGCTCGCTGCACATTTCGTAGCGAGTTCATATTTTTCACCTCGCAGCGCATTCCAAAGGTGCTGCTTCCTTTCAGCATCACCGAAATGTTGGCATCACAACGCAAACTTCCTTCTTCCATGTTTCCGTCGCAAATATCGAGGTAGCGAACCAGCTTCCTGATTTCGGCAAGGTAGGCATAAGCTTCTTCCGAAGAACGGATATCCGGCTCCGATACAATCTCCAGCAGCGGAACACCGGCACGGTTCAGGTCTATGAGCGTGTCAAAAGGGTCCTGATCGTGAATGCTTTTACCGGCATCTTCTTCCATGTGTATGCGGGTAATACCGATGCGGCGACTTTCTCCATCAACTTCAATATCAAGGTGACCACCGGTGCAAATGGGTGTGGTGTCCTGCGTAATCTGATAGCCTTTCGGCAGGTCTGCGTAGAAGTAATTCTTACGCGCAAAGTACATGGATTCAGCAATGTTGCAATTGAGTGCCAAGCCGAGTCTGATGGCGTGTTGCACCACCTGACGGTTGACTACAGGCAGTGTGCCTGGCATGCCAAGCGATACCGGCCCCACGTTGCTGTTGGGTGCCGAGCCGTATTCATTGAGGTCGGCGCAGTACGCTTTCGAGCGCGTATTGAGCTGCGCGTGAATTTCCAGACCTACAACCATCTGGTACTTATCGCGGATATGTGGATCAAGGGTCATGATAAGCGCGAAACCAGGGTTTTGAAAATAGTGGTGAGTTTTGGCTCTGCCGCTTCAGCAACCCGTTGAACATCTTCGTGGGTCACTTTCACAATTTTTCCGGGCACACCGAGGTCGGTAATGATAGACATGCCAAAGCAACGCATACCCATGTGCCGCGCGGCAATCACTTCAGGTACTGTGCTCATGCCCACGGTGTCGGCTCCGGTGTTTCGCACGTAGGTGTACTCAGCGGGTGTTTCAAGGCACGGGCCCGAAAGTCCGGCATAAACTCCTTTTTGAACGGCGATTCCGGCTTCTTTGGCAATGTTTTCGGCTTCAGCCAAAAGTGTATGGTCGTATGCCTCGCTCATGTCAGGAAAGCGCGGGCCGAGCTCATCGATATTGGGACCCATGAGGGGGTTGGTCGGAAACAGGTTGATGTGGTCGGAGATCATCATCAGGTCACCTATTTCAAAATCGGGGTTGACGCCACCGCTTGCATTGGATAGCAACAGATTGTTTATGCCCATGAGCTTCATCACCCGCACCGGAAAAACCACTTGAGCCATGGTCCAGCCTTCGTAAAAGTGAAACCTGCCTTGCATGGCCATTACAGCTTTGCCACCAAGATGACCGATAATGAGTTTTCCGTGATGCCCCTGCACGGTAGAAACCGGAAAGTGTGGAATATCCTCATACGGAATAACCACTTCAGGCTCAATATCACTTCCCAGTCCGGCCAGTCCGGTTCCGAGAATAATCCCTGCTATGGGCTTGAGTGTTGTTTTTTGCTGAATGAATGACGCGGTTTCCCTAATCTGATCAAGCATATTTTTTCAATTCGCGTTCAAAAATCTCCCCGTCTTTCAGGAAATGTACCGACACATCCATCACCCACACAGGGTAGCGCTCCATCTTATTCATCAAGAGAGGCTGTTCCCATTTTACAGCGTCTTTTTCGGTGATAATGATGCGCTTTAACGGCGGCTCAAAATTATCAAATAAATCGGTTATCCTGTTCAAGTCGGCCTCGTTGTAGCTGTGATGGTCAGGAAAAAGAACGGGATGTACGTTGCTGCATTTTTCTTTCAGGTAGTCAAGCAAGTAATCAGGTCGGGCAATGCCTGAAGCGAGTAGTACGGATTCATTTTCAATGCAATGTACAGCTACGGTTTGGCTGCTTCCGAGTTTGCGGAGCTGCCTGTAGTTAAGCCCGCAGAAAAACACCTTTTGGTGTGGTAATGGGTTGATTTTATTCTGAATGGCATTGAAGTCGGTTTCCTGAGGACATTTGGTAACTACGATAAGGTTTGCCGCTGCGGCGCGCGATTTTACATCGCGCAGGTATCCGGCCGGAACGAGCTTGTCATCCACGTAAAGCCGCTTATAATCGGTAAGCAGGATGTTGAGATCAGGACGAATTTTTCGGTGTTGCAGCGCATCGTCCAGCACCACCACATCCGTATCGTGTTCGTCAAAGAGCAGGCGGGTTCCTCGTACCCGATTGGTGTCAACAGCAACTTTGCATTGAGGCAGCGACCGAAGCATCAATAGGGGTTCGTCGCCCAATTGATTTACATCGCTTTTTTCAGAACCCAATAGGAATCCGCGTGAAATTCGCCGGTATCCCCTTGAGAGAACTGCAACCTTCGTGTGCCGGCTCAAAAGTTTTGCAACCAGAATGGTGAAAGGGGTTTTGCCGGTACCTCCCAGGTTAAGATTGCCGATGGCGATGACGGGTTTGTTAAACCCTGTTGACGAGAACAGGCCCTTGTTATACAGGAAATGCCGAAGGTGCAGCACCGCCCCGTAAATCCAGGCGAAGGGCAGTAGGACATTTCTCAGTAATTTCATCGGCTAAAAATACAAACTCGTGAAAAGGGAAATGACCATAGGTGATGTAATCAAAGAATTGGAAAAATGGGCGCCTCCTGCGCTTCAGGAGTCTTATGACAACGCGGGCATGATTACGGGCGATGCTTCCGAGCCCGTAAGCGGGGTCTTGGTGTCGCTGGATTGTACTGAGGCGGTGGTGGATGAAGCCTTGCGCCGCGGCTGTAATATGATTGTATCGCACCACCCAATTGTGTTTCGGGGTTTGAAGAGTCTCACCGGGGCAAACTATGTGGAGCGCACGGTACTCAAGGCTATCCGGGGTGGCGTAGCGCTCTATGCCGTTCATACCAACCTCGATAACGTGGATTACGGCGTAAACAACCGCATCGCGGATAAGCTTGGTCTTGTGAATCGGGAAATTCTGCGACCCATGCCAGCCCACCTCAGGCAATTGGTGGTGTATGTTCCGCGCAAAGGTGCTGACAAAGTGCGCGATGCTTTGTTTGCCGGTGGAGCAGGGCATATCGGTAATTACGACGAGTGCTCCTTCAACATAAACGGAACAGGTACTTTCAGGCCGCTAGAGGGCAGCAATCCCACCGCCGGAGAGCACAGGGAGCGTTCCTATGCGGATGAGGTGCACATCAGCGTCATTTATCCCGCAGAGCGAGAGCGTTCTATATTGCGAGCCATGGTCGAATCGCATCCATACGAAGAGGTTGCGCACGAGATTTACGCCCTGCAGAACGCCGACCAAACGCGTGGAGCCGGAATGGTAGGTAATCTTCCTGATGGATTGGATGAAAAGGCCTTTCTCACCATGCTCAAAGAGCGTTTTGGATGTGGTTGTGTGCGTCATACAGCGCTTCTCAACAGGAAGGTAAAGAGGGTTGCGCTTTGCGGAGGTTCAGGTAGCTTTCTCTTGCGCGACGCCATAGCCTCTAAAGCAGATGTGTTCGTTACATCCGACTTTAAATACCACGAATTTTTTGATGCAGAAGGAAAAATTGTGATTACTGACATCGGACATTATGAAAGTGAGCAATTTACGATTGACTTGATAGGAGCGTTTTTGAGGGAGAAATTTCCTACCTTTGCCGTCCATTTTACCCAGGAAGTAACAAATCCCATTAACTACTTTTGATCGATGGCAAACGCAACAAAATCAGATAACGTAGTAGAGCAGAAGCTGAAGGCGCTCTACGGATTGCAAAAAGTTCATTCAGCACTTGACCGCATTCGCACTGTGCGCGGTGAATTGCCACTAGAGGTGGAGGATTTGGAAGACGAGATTGAAGGATTGCGAACCCGCAAAGAGAAACTCGATGAGGAAATGAAAGAACTTGAGTTCAAAGTTTCCGAAAAGAAGAACGCTATCAGCACCAGCAAAGAGTTGATCAAGAAGTACGAAGATCAGCAGAGCAAAGTGCGCAACAACCGCGAGTTTGATTCTCTCTCAAAAGAGATTGAATATCAAAATCTCGAGATTCAGCTCGCCGAAAAGCATATCAAGGAGTTCCAGTTTCAGATTGAGAACAAAAAAGGAACGCTTACCGAGTCGGCTGAGCGTCTGGAGGGTCGTGAGAAGGATCTTGAGCTGAAGAAATCAGAGTTGGATGCCATTGTAGCTGAAACCGAGAAAGAGGAGAAGTCCTTGATGTCAGATGCTACCAAAGCGGAGAAGAACATTGACGACCGTCTTTTGAATGCCTACAACCGCATACGTGAGAATGCCAAAAACGGACTAGCCGTGGTCACGGTTGACCGTGACGCCTGTGGAGGTTGTTTTAACAAAATTCCACCCCAAAGACAATTGGACATTCGCATGCACAAGAAGATTATTGTGTGCGAGCACTGCGGTCGAATTCTGGTTGACCCCATAATTGACGAGGAAAACAACGAATAGCTACGAAAGTGGTAGCAAAGAGAAAGGCCGGAGTTTTTCCGGCCTTTTTTCGTTTGAGATTTACCGGCTATCCGGTGAGCTCAGAATTTTTAAATGTTCTTAATAGCGGTATCCGAAAGTAAACGAAACCCCGTATCGCGTAATATCGAGCGCCGCAGATTGGTTAATCCCCGCATCATAAAGTGCGAATTGAGATTGTGTCCATAAGTACCAGAAGCCAGCGTCAATGAAAACTTTTTTGTGCCTCCAGCCAACACCGGCTGATGCCATGTGCATTTCGCGGTTTACGTTGCGGAACTCCGCCCTTACGGGGTTTGAAAAGTAGGAATAACCTGCTCGCAAGCTAAAAGGCAGCAAGCGGTACTCAAAACCCGAACGTATGTTGTGGCCACCACCAAAAGTAGTTTCAATTTCTTGGTTCTCGGCAATAAACTCATTGCTACTGAACGCCCTTCGGTTACGAACAAATTGAGCAGTTGCAAAATTCATGTGTTCATAATCTACGCTCAGCAACGCCTTGGGGCCGAATACCCCGGCAAGGCCCAATCCAAAGCGCCATGGAGTATGGAAATTGTATCGGTTGTCGAATGGTGGGCTGCTAGCTGAGCGTCTGTCAGACCCGGCATCTGCAACGTACGCTCCAGCGAGGTTGGCAGTCATACCCGTCGTGTATACCTCGTTGTTGGTGTACCAATGCGGCGTTTGCACGGTGACCCCAAAACGAAGAAAATCTACGGGACGAGCGATAATGCCGCCAGACATACTAAAACTGCTACCCCTAACCTCAAGATCCTGACGATAGCTGTGGGAAGTTATACGGTCAAGATTATCAGGAGTTTCGGTGTGTCTGAATTCCTCAAAAAGCACCAAAGTACCCACCTTCAAGCCAAAACCAAAATAGATGCGGTCGTTGTAGTTGGCTCCGAGTGAAAGCATGGATTCGCTGGTTCTTCCGCGGCGTGTTTGCTCACCTTGTTGATTTACACTCGTGCTGGTTTCTAGGGCCGTGTAGTATTCTTCGGCGTTGTTGTCGTAGTCAATGACGTAAGTCTGGTATGCCGGATAAACCTGAAAAGGGTCAAAAAGCGGAAGATCATTAATAGGCAAAGGCGTTCCGCCGGGGCCCCATGAGTTGGCCTGATTGGCCAGATGCTGCGCGAAGCTGTGTTCACCCTGAGTACCTTCGTAGCGCATGGTTGAGTTGAAGTCGTTGGTGCGGGTGTAGGAGAAGCCCACGTTGAAACTTTTCCACTCAGGGTGATTCATTTCGCTCACAAAAACGATCCCTAGGTTGTTGGCATTAAGTCGTCCATCATTGGCAAAGGTATTGCGGCCGTAGTAGTCGGCCCCAATACCTGTATTACCTGTTGCAAGAGTGATGCCCACTTCATTTCGGGTGAAAACTCCTACCCCCGCAGGGTTCACATGGATGGAGCCCATTTCTCCTCCGAGTGCTGTAAAGGCTCCACCCATCGCGTTGAACCTTGCCGAGCCGTGGAATTGTTGACGACTGAAAAGCAGTGCGTCATCCAATCCCTGGCCAAGGCTTTCCCATGGCAAGCCCAACAGGGTTGCCCACAAAATCACGGTGAGTGCTCTCATATTGAAGGATTAACGTCGTCCGCCACCTCCTCGGCTTCCACCACCCATGCTTCCTCCGCCACGGCTGGGGCTAGGAGATGACATACGGGGAGAAGATCCTCCACGGCTCGGCGAGCCAAAGCTGCGCGAGGGTGAACTTGGTCTAGCGGAAGGACTTCCTCCTCGTGAGGGCGAAGGAGAAGAGATTCCGGGGCTACGAGATCCACCGCGGGGAGGCGATGTGCTTGGTGCGCCACCACGGTTTCCTCCACCACGGAAGAACGAGTTGTTGCGTCCGTCGCTGGGCGGGGGAGTGCGGTGAGATGGTGTACCTCTGCTTGGCGCAGGGCGTGAGAACCCATCAGAGCGTGAAGGCGACTGCGAGGGTACGCGTGTTCCGTCGGGTGTGCGCTGAATACCACCGCCTCTGTTTATTTGGTCAGAGTTGGGGCGCTGCCCTGCGCGATCCAGACCGCCCCTGTTGGCGCCTTGAAAACCTGCTGCACCCGGCGCACTACCTGTACTGTTATTGAAACTACTTCCACCGAGTGAAGGACGCGGTCCTGAGTTGATGGTTCCACCACCTCCGTCGCCGGCCCAGATTCCCTGATTAAAGTTGTAGGCGTTAATACCGGCCCAGTATCCGTGCTGGAATCCCATGCCGTATCCCATGCCGTATCCCCAGCCCATGCCCCAGTGACCGTAAGGGCCCCAGGGCGACCAGGTGTGCCACATGCCAAAACCGCCCCACATGCGCCAGCGGTGCCAGCGGAACCAAGGGTTCCAGGGGTCCCAGCACATCCAGGGGTTCCACCATGGGTCATAGAAGCCGCCCATGCCCCAGCCCATGCCAACACCCATTCCCATGCCCATTCCGCCCATCATCATGGGGCCTCCGAAACTGGAGAATCCCATGCGCATGGTTACGGGCATGGCGGTTGCATACTGATTAAAGTGTGTGGGGTTGTTGTAGCGTGAATTGCTGTAAGCACGTCCGTCTTCAGAGGGCATGCTGCGCGCCTCGGGTACGTAATCGTCTCCGTTGGCAGCCCAGATGTCACCGTCGGCCGAGCGGTCAGAACCTAAGTAGCCCGCTGAAGAACCGGAAGCACCCTGGTCTTCACCGAGGAAATGGTAGGCATCCTGCGTAGTAGCCCCGCCTGAACGGCTGTCTGCCGGACGAGCGTAGATTCCATCGTCATCAAATTGCGCAAGTTGCCCCTGGTTTGCACATGCTGTTCCCAGGAGTAACACGCTGAGGTAAATTCCAAAATGCTTCATAACTTCATCAATTTTGTGGAACTTTGGCGGCCTTGAAGTAGTCGCCTGGCAAAGATAACCCATTTCGACTTCCAAAAGTTCCGGATTTTTCTTCCCGAATAGTTACAAATTCTATACCAGAACAAAGAAATGAGCAAAGAAATTACATCGCGTGAGGAAGATTATACCAAATGGTACCAGGATTTGGTGATAAAAGCTGATTTGGCCGAGCATTCAGCGGTGCGAGGTTGCATGGTAATAAAGCCCCACGGATATGCAATCTGGGAAAAAATGCAGCGTGCGCTCGACGATATGTTCAAGGCAACAGGTCATGCGAATGCGTATTTCCCGCTTTTTATCCCAAAATCCTACCTGAGCAAAGAGGCCGCGCACGTGGAGGGTTTTGCCAAAGAGTGCGCAGTGGTAACCCATTATCGGCTAAAAAACAGTGAAGACGGAAAAGGAGTAGTTGTTGACCCTGATGCCAAACTTGAAGAGGAACTCATTGTTCGTCCAACCTCCGAAACCATCATTTGGAACACCTATCGGGGTTGGATACAGTCGTACCGTGATTTGCCTATTCTCATTAACCAGTGGGCCAATGTGGTGCGTTGGGAAATGCGCACGCGGCTGTTTCTCCGTACGGCAGAGTTTCTTTGGCAGGAAGGTCATACGGCACACGCTACCGAAAAGGAAGCGCGCGAGGAAACCTCCAGAATGTTGGATGTGTACGCCCAATTTGCCGAGGAATGGATGGCCATGCCGGTTGTGAAAGGTCGCAAGACAGAAAGTGAGCGCTTTGCAGGGGCAGAAGATACGCTCTGTATTGAGGGCTTGATGCAGGACGGAAAAGCATTGCAGGCGGGCACATCACATTTTCTTGGGCAGAATTTTGCCAAAGCTTTTGACGTGACTTTTGTAGATCAGGAGGGCAAATCCGACTACGTTTGGGCTACCTCCTGGGGTGTGTCCACGCGATTGATGGGTGCCCTGATTATGACCCATTCTGATGACAAAGGTCTGGTGCTGCCCCCAAAACTGGCGCCCATTCAGGTCGTGTTGGTGCCTATATATAGGAACATGGAGCAACTGGATGCAATTCGCGAGGTGATGAAACCACTGGCAAACGAACTGCGCTCACAAGGACTCAGTGTAAAACTGGACGACGACGATAAGCGCAAGCCGGGTTGGAAATTTGCCGAATACGAAATGAAAGGAGTGCCCGTGCGTATCGCTATAGGTCCGAGAGACCTAGAAAACGGTACTGCCGAAGTGGCCCGACGGGATACAGGAGAAAAGTCGCTTGTGAAAATGGATGAGGTTGTGAAGCAGGCAACCCAACTAATGGTCGAAATTCAAAGTAACCTCTACCAGCGCGCACTAGAGTTCCGAAAGGAGAATACCCGTGTGGTAGATGACTACGATACTTTCAAAAATGTATTGGACCAGCAGGGTGGGTTTCTTATGGCGCATTGGGATGGCACCCCGGAAACCGAGGAACGGATCAAGCAAGAAACCAAGGCCACCATACGTTGCATTCCATTTGATGGCGACGAAACTCCGGGTAACTGTGTGTTGACAGGAAAACCCTCCGCACGTCGCGTAATCTTTGCAAAAGCCTACTGATTATGAGCGAAAATTCAACCCAGCACGAGCGCATCGTGCACACCCTTAAAACCAAATCTTGCCTCAAGCAGGACGTCTATGCCACAACCAAGGAGGTTTTCACCGAACTAAAGGAGCTGTTGTCAGCGTATTGTGATGCACTCAAAAAGGAAGTGTGCAGTATTGATGAGCGGGTACGGATTGAATACGTGGAAAGGGGTGATTTTGTGTGTGAAGCTACCATTGCTGGTGATTTACTGGTGTTTGTGATGCATAGCAACGTGAGCCAGTTTGAGGGTTCGCATGAAGTGTGGAGAACATCTTACTTGAAAGAGGATGAAAACCGGGGCTATTGCGGTACCATTCATGTCTACAATTTTCTGGCGGATTCTTTTCGGCAAAACAGGGTCAATGATATAGGCTACCTGATAGGTCGTTTGTTTGTGAACAAAGACAGACACTTTTTTGTGCAGGGAAAGCACCCGTTGGGTTTGCTGTACAACGATTTTATGAACGCCGAGCTTACCAAAGAGCAATTGCAGGCGGTGATTGAAACGGCTATTCAATATACTCTCGATTTTGATTTATATAGTCCGCCATACCACGAAGTACAGCAAGTGTCTGTGATGGAGATGATGCAAATCAACCAGAGTGCCTTCTTTAAAACGGGTAAAAGAGTAGGGTACCGATTCCAGACAGACTCGGAAAATTTCGAGTCTTGAAAAAATTTTGAAGCACATTGCGCGAATTGGTTTTTTGTTTTACTTTTGCGCTCGCTTTGGCCCGTTCGTCTAGGGGTTAGGACGCAAGGTTTTCATCCTTGTAGCAGGGGTTCGAATCCCCTACGGGCTACTAAACATAAAGCCAGCTTTTTAGCTGGCTTTTTTCGTTGTTAAAGGTCACAAAAAAAAGCCTCCGGAAAAGGAGGCTTTTTTCATTTCGATTTCATCTCTTGGCTCTAGCGCACTTCAATCTCGTAAGGCATCAGCATTTGAATTCCTTCGAGCTTTTGGATTTTGCGGGCCTGATTAAAACGTTTGGCCATACGCGCGTCGTTGCCTAGAATAACTCCGGCGGCCCACACTTCAGCCTGCCCTGTGAGTTCCTTCATAAATTCCTCAAAGGGGTCTTTCAATTCCGGGTAACCTTTTACATCGTAGTCTTCACCAAGACCCGCTCGCTCTGCGGCATCGGCAATGGCAGCGTCAAGTCCGCCCAGCTCATCCACAAGACCAATTCTAAGTGCATCTGTTCCGGTCCACACGCGTCCGCGGGCTACTTCTTCAACCTTTATGGGCGACATTTTTCGGCCATCGGCTACCTTGTCCTTAAAATCGTCATAGATTTTCACTACAGATTCTTCAATGATGGCCATTTCCTCGCTGTCTAAAGCACGTGAAATGGTCATCATGTCCGCAAAGCGGTTGGTTTTAACCCCATCAAAAGTGATACCCAGCTTATTGTTGAAGAACTTCTCCATGTTGGGCAGCATGCCGAATACACCAATGGAGCCTGTAATAGTGTTGGGCATGGCGTAGATTTTGTCGGCTGCGCAGCTAATGTAGTACCCGCCCGAAGCGGCTACGTCTCCCATTGATACAACGAAGGGCTTTTCTGCTTTGGCGAGCACGGTTTCGCGCCAGATTACGTCTGATGCCAGCGCGCTTCCTCCGGGCGAATTCACTCGAAGTACGATTGCTTTTACAGTGGTATCCAATCGTGCCTGACGGATGGCTTTGGAAATGCGTTCCGAGCCAATGGTTTCACGGTCGCCGTCGCCGCCTTCGATGGCTCCTGAGGCATACACCACGGCCACTTTGTTCTTTTTGCCCTCAAGCAGTGAGCGCTTGATTTTTTCGGCTTTCTGAGGATCAGGTGAGCGGAAATAGCGACGCAAGGTGAGAAACTCAATGTCTTCTTTCTTCTCGATTTCAACCTTTTCGCGAATCAATGCGAGCAATTCGTCTTTGTAAATGGTGCGGTCTGCCAGACCATATTTTACTGCGTCTGATGCTTCGCGAATCAGCATGCCATCGGCAATGGTGTTGAGTTCGTCTGACGATAATCCACGCGATGCAGCGATGCTTCCACGAATGTGATCCCATGCAGAATCTATAAGTTCCTGAATTTGTTCCCTGTTTGAATCGCTCATCTTGTCCAGGAAAAACGGCTCAACTGCACTTTTGTACTTGTTATCGGGCCCGCGAATAATTTGAGGCTCAATATCCAGTTTTTCGAGCATCCCTTTCAGAAACATTATTTCACTCTGCAGTCCCCTGAAATCAAGCATTCCCTCGGGGTAAATGTAGATTTCGTCTGAGACAGATGCCAAATAATACGACATCAAGGTGTAGGTTTCGGAGTAACTCACAATCCACTTTCCGCTTTCGCGAAAATCAATCAATGCCTGACGGATCTCATCCAAGCTCGACATACCCATGGATACGTTACTGAAGTCCAGAAAAATACCTGATACTTTGTCGTCCTTAGATGCTTTTTCGAGGTTTCGCAGTACCTGGTTCAAACCCAACCTTCCTCGGGTTTCAAAACCCGGAAAGCTGAAGTCGAAATCCTGATCCCGGCCTCGGTCAACGATGTTTTGATCCATGGTGATGTGCAGCACGGTTTTGTCTTTCACCTCCACCGTACGGGAGCTCTTGGTGTCAAACGAGCTCGATATGGCACCAATAAGTACGGCCACAAAAATGAAAATGAGTACAACACCCGAGATGATAAATCCGAGCATTGAGGCGAACATAAATTTGAAAAACTGCTTCATGATGATATAATTAGGTTTCTTAACGCTTATGCGGATGAGGGATTAGTTGCCCAAAAATAGGTGTGTTGCAATCATCCACCCTCGCAATTTACACCAAAGGACAGGAGCGGGGTTAAATGGCGACCATGGAGAATGGTTAATTTTGTACCTACTATGCAGTACCTTCTTTCATTGGGTTCCAACATGGGCAAAAGGAAGCAAAATCTCTCAGAGGCTATGCTGCGCATTGGCTATCGTTGCGGTTGTGTATTGAAATCCTCCGGAGTTTATCAAACTCCGCCCTGGGGTTTTTTGGCTGAAATGCCGTTTTACAATCAGGTACTACTGCTCGAAGCTGAGTTGGAGCCACACAAGTTGCTTGGAGAACTGCTGGCCATTGAAATTGAGCTGGGCAGAAAAAGGGTAGAGGGCGAGAGATACGCTTCGCGAACCATAGATATTGACATTCTGATGGCGGGTGATACGATTATTGAAACTGAATCGCTTCAATTGCCGCACCCCCGTTTTCACGAGCGGGCATTTGTGCTCATTCCGGCCTCCGAAATTGTGGCTGATTGGCGACATCCCTTAAATGGTGCAACCATTGGTGAATTGGCGGGGTTGCAAAGCGTACCTTCAGACATGATACGCTTGCAATGAGGAGGTACGTAGCGATTGAGGGCAACATTGGTGCAGGAAAAACTACGCTGGCCCGTATGCTGGCATCACATTGGGATGCCGAGCTGTTGTTGGAAGAGTTTGAAGACAACCCTTTTTTGCCGCAGTTTTACGAGAATCCTGAGCGCCATGCTTTTGCTGTTGAATTGTACTTTCTGGCCGACCGCTATCATCAGTTGCGTCAGCGGCTTAGCAACCCGAGTCTGTTTCACCAGCTCACGGTTTCGGATTATTTCATGGGTAAATCCCTGATTTTTTCGGCTACCAATCTCAGAGATGACGAGTACGATCTTTTCTCCCGTCTGTTCCATATTATGTTCGAAACACTGCCCAAACCCGACCTTTTGGTGTATCTGTATCTGGATGTGGAGCGCTCGTTGGACCAGATAAAGAAGAGGGGGAGGCCCTATGAGCAGCAAATCACCGCCGATTATCTACAACGTGTGCAGGAAAGGTACCTGCAGTTTATCCGTCAGCAGCCCGGGCTCACTTCGTTGGTGATTGATATGAAAGATGCAGATTTTGTGGATGATATCTCTGTTTATGAATCAGTTTTGGATTTGACGGGCCGAAACTACGAGCAGGGATTTCACACTGCGGTTATTAAAGGTTCTTAACATGGTGAGAAAACTCTGGTAACGACTTGTCAGAATTGAAAAACAATACCTATACTTGCACCTGTCTAATAATACACAAATCAAAACAACTACGAATGAAACTGCGACACTACAAAGGCCTGTTTTCGGTAGCTGCAGCATCTCTGCTCCTTACTGCTTGCGGTGGTCTGGGTAAAATGGCTAAATATGCCAATGACATTACCTACAATGTAGATCCTGAGCCTCTTATTGTGCGAGGTGACAGCGTTGAGCTGAACATATCCGGTAAGTTTCCCGGTAAGTACTTCCACAAGAAAGCGATGATGGAGATGACCCCGACTTTAACTTACGCTGCGGGTCAGACCGAATATAAAATGGTGATGTACCAGGGCGAAAATGCTCCCGGTAACGGTATAGTGGTGCCTTACGACAACGGCAAAAACTACACTTACTCAGATAAGGTGGCTTACACTCCTGATATGGAGGTGTCAGAGGTTATGATTAACTTCAAGGGGATCATGGGCAACAAGTCCCGGGATTTTGATCCGGTAAAGATTGCGGATGGTGTTCGTACTACACCATTTCTCATGCTTTCCGACGACAAAGTGTTGCTTGGCAAAGACAAGTTTCAACGCATTACCCAGCACGATTTGTACGCTCAGATTAACTATCTGGTGAATTCGTCACACGTGCGAGGCTCTGAGTTGCGCGAGGATGATGTGAAGGCCATGATGGCTTTGATAAAGGACATCGCTGATGATCCTTTGAAAGCAGCAACAGCTCTGAACATTGATGCCTATGCATCTCCCGAAGGAGAAATTTCATTCAACGAGAACCTCGCCGACGACCGGGCTAAATCAGCCAGTCGGGTAGTGGAACAAGAAATGAAGCGACGCAAGCTTGAGGCTGCTGAGAGCTTCTTCAATCTTCGCGGAAAAGGTGAAGATTGGAAGGGATTCCAGAAAGCTATGGAAGCGAGTAACATTCCCGACAAAGATTTGATTCTTCGTATTCTGAATATGTATGATGACGTAACCAAGCGCGAAAAGGAGATTCGAAACCTCGCTGCAACCTACAAAGTTATTGCCGACAAGATTCTTCCGGATTTGCGTCGCTCGCAAATGACATTGGTGTACGAGATCACTGGAAAAACCGACGAGGAGCTTCTCAACCTGGCTCGCACCGCTCCGGCTGAACTCAATGTTGAAGAGATGCTTTTTGCTGCTACTCTGATTGACGATATCAACGAGCAACTGCAGTTCTACCAGGCTTGCGAACAGCACCACACCAACGATTACCGTGGTGCTAATAACGTAGGTTACATTTACATGCTTCAGAACAAAATGAACGAAGCAGAGGCGCAGTTCATCAAGTCGAATGAGATCCAGCAAAACCCATTTGCTACCAACAACCTCGGCGTAATCGCCCGTTTGAAAGGTGATCGTAAGAAGGCAATGGAGCACTTCCAAAATGCTACTGCTGCGGGTCCTGAAGTTTCATACAACATGGGACTGATTAACATTCAGAATGGCGACTACCAAAGTGCCATTGGCAACATGGGCAGTGAAAACAGCTTCAATGCCGCCCTCGCTAAAATGTTGAATGGAAACGCACAGGGAGCAAAAACAACCCTTGAGGCTGCGCCTGAAAAAGATACTGCCATGGGGCAGTACCTGATGGCAATCATCGGTGCTCGTTTGGCTGATGGAAACCTAGTGAAGAGCAGCTTACAGGCTGCCTATGCCCAGGATGGTTCATTGCGTGACAAAGCTTCAAAAGATCTTGAATTCAGAGATTACCGCGACGCTACCAAGTAAGTCGGTTTAGCTGAAAAAATTTTGAGTCCCCGGTCATTGTGGCCGGGGATTTTTTTTGGTGTATGGATTAGTGCTGAGGCTCCTGGATTGTTTGTGCATTGGCCATATAACACAATACTGGATTTGGTGATGTGCGACGTTAACTGTAAGCGGGCAAGGGTTGTCGCATTCTTTTTTTCTACATGACTTTGATTGATGAACTTTTGTCTCAGACGCAGGAATGCATTCAAAGAAGTTCGAGATATCGTCTTCACTATTCCGGGCAAACCAAAAGTACTGCGAAAATTTTCAGATCCAAGGGTGATTGTCTAGGCGACTCATTACTTGGCACGAAGGGTTGGATGTGCTAGGGGAGTAGGAAGAAAGGTGTCGCGGCTTCACTATTAATGCCTAAAAATCTGCGGATAAAAAAAGAGGGCCATAATGCCCTCCTCAATAAGTTCCTCATGAAGTAATCCCTTCCGCTAGAAGATAACTTTCCCGCCGCGCTTACGCGTAACGCGTATTTTTCCACGGTGCTTTTGTCGCACTGGTGTAAACTTGTGAGTAAGGGTCACCATTACAAAAAAGTAGCTGTCGTTATTGTCTGGATTACCGCGTTGCATACCTGTTCCGGTAGAGTTGAGATTTACAGGTCCGTCAGAACCCGGGAGGTTTACAGGTGCGCTGGGGTTGGCAAAATGAGCTGCCATAGGACCATCCTGCGCGAGGATCGCAGCATTGTCGTAGTAGTTCGTGCTTGTGTCATCCAGGTAATCCGTCATGGTAATACGGTGCGAGATTTCTATTCCCAAACTCAACTGGTTGGTGAGATAGGTTCGGTATCCAAAACCCAAAGGAAACACAGGGGTCCAAAGTGAATATGGGTCTGGGCCATCATCAAAGTTTTGGCCTTCAGTTCCTAACGGTCTTAAGGTTACCCATTCTCCATTGTAATTGGACTTTGGGTTGAAGTGAGTGATACCCACACCTACAAATCCGTAGAAAACACCTCCCCGAGGTCTGGTTTTCACCCCGAGTAACTTATATCTGGAACCCGGTTGAATTTCGTAGATTGTGAACTCCCCTTTGACAGAAAACTCGTAGATATTAGACTTAAAGTGAATATTTCTGTGACGACGGTATGGTTCGTTGGTTAAAGCATCGTTTCCTGCAATTATACCATAGTGGAAACCAGCCTTAAGAACAATTCTGCGAGCAATCCGGTATCTATAATCAATGTGAAACGCCGGTCTGAACATCGAGAGTTCAGTGTCAATCAAGAACGGACTTCCAATGGCATCACGACCACCCAGCTCGCCCAAAAAGTTGATTGCACCAACGCCAAACGCCAATTCGTGTCGTTCGAGCTTCCAATAATTTTGGTGCTGGTAGTACTGCGCTTTCACCCCTTCGAGTGAGAGAAAGATACTAGCGAAAACTGCCAGAGCAGTGATTAACTGAGATTTCGATGGCATTCTAAACGGTGTCAACAATAGGTTGATGAGTCTGGTCTGAGTGTAAAGATACAAATAACCCCAATAATCCAAATCTCACGCACCATTTAAACGAAGCTTAATACTGATGGTTGCGTGTAGACTTGCGGTAAATTTCATATAGAACAATCCCTCCGCACACTGCAACATTCAAAGAATGCTTGGTTCCCGACTGGGCAATTTCAATACATCCGTCGCAAAGGTCAATCGTATTTTGCTGCACCCCGTCAACCTCATTTCCGAAAATCAGCGCAAGCGGCTTGCTTGGGTTTGGATTGAAGGTACTGAGCTCAACACTTTGGGAACTCTGCTCTACTGCCCATACTTCATAATTCTGATTGCGCAATGCAGCAACGGCTTGTTGGGTATCTTCTTCATGTCTCCAAGTCACCGTTTCGGTGGCGCCGAGTGCGGTTTTCTGGATATCGCGATGGGGAGGACAAGAGGTGTAGCCGCAAAGGATGATTTCCTTCACCAGAAAGGCATCGGCACTCCGAAAAACGGAGCCTATGTTGCTTCTGCTGCGGATGTTCTCCAAAATGACCACCACCGGAAGCTTCTCCATCTTACTGAAAGTCTCCGGATCAGGTCGGTTAAGCTGCTCCAAACTGAGCTTGGTGTTCATAAAATGTGAAAAAATGTGGGGTCAAAGTTCTGTATCCCGCGAGAGTAATCCTATTTTTATTTTGAATTCATGCAAGATGGCGGGACGGAACAAGAAACAAGATGGGGGTGAAACACCCCTGATGAAGCAATACAATAGTTTCAAAGCTAAATACCCGGATGCGATACTCCTCTTTCGCGTGGGTGATTTCTACGAAACCTTTGGGCAGGACGCTGTAACTGCGTCGCGCGTACTCGGCATCGTGCAAACCCAACGAAAAAACGGAGCCGCAGCCCACATTGAACTGGCCGGTTTTCCGCATCATTCACTCGAAACGTATTTGCCCAAACTGGTGCGAGCCGGTTACCGCGTAGCCATCTGCGATCAGGTTGAAGACCCAAAGCTCACCAAAACCATCGTCAAACGCGATGTAACAGAGCTGGTCACCCCAGGGGTGTCATTCAACGAGAAAACCCTAGATCATCGGTCTAATAACTTTCTGGCGGCCATTCACTTCGGGAAGGAGCGAATGGGTGTGGCATTTCTGGATATCTCCACCGGCGAAATGCTGGTTTCTGAGGGTTCGCAGGCCGAGATTGAAAAACTTGTGCAGAGCTTTGAACCCAAGGAAGTTCTCTATCAAAAGCAACATAACAACCGCTATCAGGAGATTTTTGGCAATCGCTATTACACCTACCAGCTCGAAGACTGGGCTTTTCATCGTGATTTTGGCTACGAAAGGCTGATACGCCACTTCGAAACCAAAACGCTGAAAGGTTTTGGAATAGAAGATTTCAATGAGGCGGTGGCGGCTGCAGGTGCCACCTTGCATTACGTTGGTGAAACCCGAAACGACCGGCTTGGTCACATTACAGGCATCAAACGAATTGAGGAATCGCAGTACGTTTGGCTGGATGCATTTACCGTGCGCAACCTTGAGCTGGTATTTTCGCCCAACGAAAATGCGCGCACCCTTTTGAGCGTTCTCGATCAAACGGTTTCACCCATGGGGTCGCGGCAAATGAAGCGTTGGATGGTTTTACCCCTTCGCAACCGCAGTGCCATTGAAGCGCGGCACGACGTGGTGAAGTACTTTGTCAAAAATGAAGAAGCCCGGAAGATTGCTGCCCGCGAACTTTCAAAAGTGGGCGATCTGGAAAGAATGATTTCCCGTGTGGCGGTGGGCAAGATTACCCCGCGTGAAGTGAACCAAATGAAAATCGCACTGGATGCTCTTTTGCC
>SKUL01000273.1 GCA_007129985.1 Flavobacteriales bacterium | reverse complement strand
CGAATTCGGTAGTAGCTGAGTCCTCCAAGCGGCTTAGAATCCACCCAATGATAGCTCAACAACTCCGAGGAATAACCTGCCGCTCCTGTGGTTCCGATGGTTTCGAAAGAAACGGCATCCGACGAGCGCTGAATCTCAAAATGACTGGTATTGATTTCGCTCCCCGTAACCCAATCGAGAAGTACACTTTGGGCGTCGGGCCTGGCTGTAAAGCTGATCCAATCAAGGGGTAATGGCGACATTTCGCTGGCAAGCGTCCAAGGTGAGAAATTAAAAACCCCCATAACCTGCACACTGTTGCCCGCAGCGGTTTGGTTGAGCGGCGCAGCAATCCAATAATCCTCCGCTGTGTTATAGCGTTGAGCTCGCAATGAGGAGGGGTCATTGTAAGGCGCTACCGGAAGTTCATCAGCTGCGTAGTGAAACGTAATATTTGCTGTTGGGCTCCCCGTTACATCTATTTGCCAAAAACGATCTACCGTTGCATCCTGATTGTCGGGCAACAGACCCGTGGTGCTGTTCAGGTTCAGCACCGGGTCGGGTATAAGCGGCCAGGGCTGGTTGTTGGGAGGTGTTCCGTAGGTTGATACGCTTACGACTCCGGCGTTGCCGGCAGTTCGCTCAAAGGTAAAAGGTATGTAGGGCCCTCCTACCCCGCGCGAAAACGGAAAAACATGACTGCCTCCAATTGTATTGATGGTCCAATTTATTCGACCGCTGTTTACTCCGCCAGCCGCTCCCGACTCATCCGAAATAGCACCCGTTGTGCGCGTAATGGCTCCAACAGATGTATTGTTGATGAAAATCTCATTTTCGTTCAGGTCAATGTAGTCGCTGTTGAGAGCGAGCACACCGTTGTTGGTAAAGGTGAGGTCATTGTTCAATTGAACGTGGCCGCCGCTTTTGTTTAGATGGAGATTGTGAAAAGGAAGGGCAAAGCCATCGGTGGTAATTTCCTGCACTCCTCCTCCGTCCAGATAAATATTGCTGCCGTTGGTTTGGAACTGCGCCGCAGAAACAAGGTTGGTAATGTTACCGGCAAAACGGGCTTGTGGGTTGGGCAAGCCATTCATGTTGAACCTGGCGTTGCTGCTCATATGAAAATCACCTTGAACCTCCAGTACATGGTTAACATTATCAACCATTTGCACAAATGCCGTATTGGTGAGGTTGGCGCCTGCGCTAACAAGGGTAAGGTTGTTACAACGTATGGTAGAAGGCGTAGGCCCTATCAGCGACATCCAAACAAATGGGGCACTGGCCGTTGCGTTTTTCTGAAGCAGCACATCACCTTGAATATTCCACGTGCCCCCGTCCTCGGCCTGAACCTGAATTTCAGCAGATAAAAAAATGGCCGGGTTAATGATTGCATTCAGGTTTCCTGCCACGTTGATGGTACCGCCGCCTTGAGCCTCGGCTTTCAGGTTACCCGTTCCACTCCCCGTCCTGGTAATGGTTATATCGCCCAGAACATTCAGTGTTCGGTTATTCCTCACTTCAAGATCCTGCGTCCATGAGTTGTTGGTGGTGAGCAACACGTTATTGCAAACGGCGTTGGCTGTGCTCACCCTGCAGTTGTTGGTTACATCGCCGGATTGATTAATCACCACGTTGCGGGTTGCATTGGGTACCAAACCATTGTTCCAGTTTAAACAGTTGTGCCAGTTTTCATCTACCGCCCCCGTCCAAATGCATGTAAAATCAGTACTGGAGGTGGTGATACGCACGTCATCAATGTGGAAGCCTTCGTCATCTCGATTATAATTGGATGCAGGCCCACCGTTGTTCATGACACTGTTGAATGTTGAGCAAACACTACTCGTCAATCCAATGCTGATTATGCGTAACGCTATTGTATTGGTGCCTGACGGAATAGCATATTCAATTGGGTTTGACGCCTGATATACGTTGCATCCAGGTGTTGGATTTGTGGCACCACCAATCGGTGCTGACCAGGCATAACAATGATCACCAGTACCTCCAATTCGTGCAATAACCTGCCAGACCCCACCATTTAATTGAACAGAAACAACTGCTCCTTCACGAACATCCATGCCCGGACCACTACCACATCGCACCGAGTGATACAACTGTAGATTAAGATCTTCGAGACCTGACACATCTACATCGTCGAAAGTCATGGTGTGAGAAGTCCCCTGTCGTCCAACCATTCCCGACCAGTTTCCTGAGCGCGATGTTTGGTTGTTTCGTACACCACCTGTATAGCCCCAATTCTCTGTACAAGTGACTGAAGCGTTCTCGAAGCCCTGAAACCAAATGGTGTTTTGTGCCGGAAGCGCAAAAACACTCAGGCTCAAAATCAACATTGACAGGAGGACACAACGCACCATAGTACAAATATCGTTGTTGTTCGGTTAAAAGCCGTAATAACGCACTTTATCAAAGCGTAAAATCTCAGGAGAGCTGAGTGAATTACCTACTTGAAGTTGAACTGCCAGCCAATACGAAATTGCTCCGTCCAACGATAGGGGTTGATAGACTCCTCGCGCAGCACATTAAAATACTGAAACTTGATCATTGAGTCGAAGCCCTTGATCTGGTATGCCAGCGCCCCGCTCAAACGCTGTCCGTTTCCGGGAATGAGGTCGTTCAAATCGAGCTCTTCAAAACGCACGGACATGATGGTTTTAAACTTTCTGGAAAAATAGTTGACCTGCGCCACGTAACCTCCTGCCACAAAAAATCCGTCGTCGCGGTCGGTGTAATAACCGTGCAAAAGGGCGTCGTTGTTTCGCTGCGGAATACCCCACATCTGGTGAATTTCGAACTGTGCCGAAAAGCCTTTGTACTGAAAACTGGCGTCCATCCCGTACACATAGCGCTCGCCATTGATAACTTTCAGCCCGTACTCACCGGTCGAGAAATTGGGAAAAGACCTTCCATCAGGAAGTTGCTTGTTGGCATAGCGCCCATTGAAACCAACGGCGAACATAGGGATGGGCGTGTTGCGGGTATCAATATCGCGATAGCGGTATCGGGCGGGGTAGGCAAAATCTACGCGGGCCACATATTCGGGTGCACCGCTTGCATCATTATCTCCGCGCAGTGAGACTTCAGCCAAACCCGTATATACTCCGGCGTACACATTGATTCGCTGCCGCCAAAGTGACTTCGTAAGCGTAACACCAATATCTCGTCTTCCGAAAACATCTCCGCGAAGCAACTCAGCGCGCTGCCAGTAAGGACTGTAAGTAAATGGCACCAGCGAACTGCGGGAGTAAAACAGTTTTCCATAGCCTACCTGCACATCCACAAAACCAAGGCCTTTGTAGCGAATCCACGCGTCCATCAGTCCGGGATTTTCCGGGTCAACAGCCCCGCCCGAGAGAGATGAGAGATCCACAAAGTCTACTTGTAGTTCATATTCAATCACATCCTTGATACGACCTTCAAGTTGTATTTGGGCATCTCTAAGGCGAAAGCGGTCTTTGTTGCGATTATCACTGGTTTCTTTGAGAACACGATGATTGTAATAGGTAGATAACGAACCTGTTATTTCAAGCACATGATGCCCGTTTCCCAACGTAAGTTGCGACCATGCTTCGGTTGAACACAGCAATACTACGGTGAGGAGGAATAAACGCTTCATGCGGGTGATTTGAAGTAATAGAACCTCTCAAGGTCGTCCGAAACAATAATCATTCTCCCCTGCCGGTCAAATGCAATTCCTTCGGGGTTGATGATGGGCACACGCCACTTATTCAGAATCTTGTAGTTCTTGGGGTCTAGTTTCATCACCACCATGTCTTCGTCGCTCAAAAGCCAGAGATGCTCTTTGTGCCAGGTGGCAGCAGAGATGTCGGATGCGATGCCATCCATGTCGATTTCGTTGTTGACATTGAGCGAAGCATCTAGTTCAACGAGAAAAATGGGGTCTTTTTCGGTGAGCATCACAAAGCAGTTGCGGGCGTGATTGAATGCGATGGACTCAAAGGCTTTGTTTCTTCCTCCAGCGTAGGGAACCGAAACTGTACGCTCCATTTCGAGAGTTTCGAGATCGAACACGCGAATTTTACGCGTAAACTCTTCTATCACATACACCTTGCTGCCGTGTACGGTAACACCCTCTGTGTCGAAACCTTTGTAGTCGGCTTTTCTGATGATTCTTCCAAGGGTATCCACTTCAAACAAAAAGCCGTCATCACTCACTACAAAGTAGGTATCCCTGTCGGGGTGCATACAGATATCCGAAGGCTCGGGAACCTGTGTATGCAGCCACCTCATTGGCTTGAGTTTTTCAGGTCTTTGCTCAACCATGGATAAAAGCAGCAAAAAAAGAATCAGTGCCAACACCGGAATAATCACCAATTGCGGCGTACCGGGTATATTCCAAAACCGGCGAAAGTCACTAAAGGGCGTTCCCATCGAGGGTAAGATTATCAAAGCGATTATTACCTGACTCGTTTGCGTTTCCGTCTGCAAACACAATCCGGATTTTGAAACTGGAGTTGTTGTTGGCAGCAGCCACATTTACAAAATCTACCTGCCGGAGCTCCCAGTCTTCGTTTACCTGTAGCTCGGTTTCATCGAGGCCGGCGTTTACAAAAGTGCTTCCATCGGTGGCATAAAAAATTTGTTGCGCCTGCGCTCCCGAACCGGTTCGGCGAGTGGCATATCGCAGAATAATGTCCTTGTATCCTTCGGTAGAGGCATCAATTTCGAGGTAGCTGCCCGGGTTTCTGAGCCTCAATGCCAGCCCGTCGGAATTCCCGTTGCGCGCGTTGATGGTCGTTCCGTCGTTTACCGTTTCCCAGCAAGACTGGGTGGCACCGTCGCAATACTCAAAAGGACCATCCTGGCCGTGGTACATCATTGTGGCCTCACTCACGGTGTACGAAGGGGTGAAGATGGCATCGGGCGGAGAGTCATCATTGAAGCTCCAGTAGTGAATGAGCTGCACTCCTGATGGTAGGTCATTACACTCGCAGGGAATTCCAACAGGAACTTCAAAAATGAGTCGGTCTTTGGTGCAGGATACGAGCAGCACAGCGCCAAAGAGGAATGCAGCGCTAGTCCGCACAAGTCGCTTTAATTTTTTCATAGTCAATGATTAGCGAACCAGAATCTGTGAAACAGCCACTCCTTTGTCGGTGTTGGACCGGATGAGGTACATTCCCGGAACCAGATTTCCCGTCATGAGGGTAGCAAATCCTTGAGCATTGGGGTTATCTTCACGAACCACCCGGCCGGCCAAATCCACAATCTGAATAGACTGAAGCATACAATCGCATTGGATGTTTACAAATTGTGTAACTGGAACCGGAAACAGCTTGATATTCAACATTTCTTTTGTTCTTACCGAAGTGATGTTGTTGGAAGCTCCAGGTGTTGGTGTTTCAAAAAACACCCACTGTTCTGCACCGTCGCTGGCTCGGCCCTCAGAGATATCTGCTGTTTGCTGACCGAAAGTGTAGGTATCAATGGCTGTTTCACCGTCGGGGAAGAAAATACCCAGGTCTTCGCCGCTGCCGGAGAGAGACCAATCTACGTGAAGCACACTTATTTCGGGGTTTCCACTAGCCCATAGAAGCAAAAATCCATTGGCTGGAATAATGGTTTCGGGCGAACCATAAGCCATTTTGTGCTTGAAGATATTGTTCAGGTTATCCGTTACGTAATAACCAGCGATGTCCACGTCAAAGTCATTGGGGTTGTAGATTTCAAACCAGTCTTCATACGCTCCGGTTTCGTCTGCGATGGTTTCACTGTTGACGGCCATAAATTCGTTGATATAAAGTTCAGGCAGCTCCATGCATACACCGTCTACAAAAACATCTACACTCTCTGCTCCGGACGATGAGAAACTCACAACTCCGCTTGCCGCGCCCGCATTGGGTCTGTTGAGACGCACATAAATAGTGGTAGGCTCAACTTGCCCGGAAACAGGTGAAATCGTCAATTCTTCGTCGAAATTGCTGTCGGGTGAGTCTGAAACCTCAAAGAATGGTGGTGCGGTTACGAGTAGATTTCCGGTGAGATTCAACCCTTGAACAAGAATAGGCTTAGCGGCTGTTGGTGTTCCCACTAATTGATGAAAGAACTCGAGTTCTTGAATATCCGCTGTAATCATCGGATCGGGAGTTGAAGTGAGCTCAGAGCTCGAAATTTCAACATCATCCAGTCTAAGCATTGGGCGCGAACCGCCATCATTGGCCTCCACGAAATAGTATTTCCAACGCACCTGAACCAGCGGCTGATTATTGCACATTGATGGGAGAAGAATGTCTTGATAGGTTTCAAACTCTCCGGGCTCGCGTCCAGCTGAGCTGAAAACAATGGGGTCGTCCAGATTCATCCACGTGGCTCCTGCACCCACTCTGTATTGCAGGGTCATGGCGCACTCGCGGGGAGTTGGCTCACCACCGCCCTGCGACACAATTCCCAAAGTGAAAGACAAATTGATATCCTCACGTCCGGTAGCGTTCAGTGAAACAACTGCCGTGCCGACGTAGCCACCGACATCATCGGGGCCATTGCCGCAGCGATCCTGATCGTCCTGCGTGTTTCCGGTATTAATGAAACCCACTCCGGCATCGAAAAGGCCAACAATTCTGGAGCGCGATTCGATGTCGTAGCGGCAAACCCAATCACCCACAGGTTCCTCTGCGAGGATAGGATCGCCATTGGAGAAAATATGGAACATCATGTTTTCCGGATAAGTTCCGGGCTCCGATGTTTCATCCCATTCGTTAAACGCGTAAGAGCCTGAATTCAGATCAAATGGATCAGGATTACTTTGAGAATTGACCTCGTTAAAGGTGAGCAGCATAAAGATACTTACAACAGCAGAGGCGATTAGGGTTTTCATGGGGTTCTTTAAATTTTGAATCAAAGGTATTTACGCCCATTAGCCCAATCAGTTAAGCCCCGCTTATGAATCTGTTAAACCGATATGATAAAAGTGAATTTTATGTTAACTAAAAACCCCGACGATTGCTCGCCGGGGTTTGTGTTTGTGTCGTCTGAGCTAACGGTTGCCTGTAGGGCTTGTCAGCGTTAGACAAAGGATTATTTCACAATCAATCGCTCAGTGGCAAACGACTCACCATCTACCACAATTCGAACCATGTACATTCCTGTAGCAAGGTTTTTGTTGAAGTAAATAAGTCGGCTTAGGCTATCGCCCACGTGGCCAAATCCTTCATTCTGGATCAACTGGCCTGTGATTTCGTAAATCTGGATCATCACATCGTGGTTGTCTGCACCCAGGCCTGACAGTTCAAGACGTACCTCTCTGCCCATGTTGGGGTTGGGGTACAACATGGAGATGTTCTCTGCCAATGTTCGAACTGCAGGTGTGTCGTCAGCAGGTGCCTCAGGGCCACTGATGGTGAAGTCGCATACCGGACCAAAGTCTCCGAGAATTCCTCCCTGCTGCACACGTACACGGGCTTCATAGTCGCCGGCAGTAAGCAGAGGGTTAATCTGGTTCCAGTTGAGGTTAATACCGGAGTTTGGACGCTGCGCTGTGCTAGTCACTCCAGTAGTGAGATTTACAAACTCCCACTCGTAGAAGTCGGCAGCACATACACTCTGAGCAATGAGTATTCCGTTTGGAGCGTGTGTTATTCCACAGTACTGACTACGAACAGACACGTCGTTAGGCGGCATGGCGAGCAAAATCGGACTTACATCACTAAACTCACCCCATTCACCGCTCACCCTAACGCGCACCGCAACGTGGTATGTTGATCCAGGGGTTAGCCCATTAACCCATGACAAACGAAGCCCTGGATTTGCAGCGCCACGCACGTAGTGGATCTCATTTCCATTTGTCGGATCAGTATCAGGGTCAAAACGCCATTCAAAATCTTCAGCTCCCGCAATGTTGAATGCAATAACGATATCGCATAATGCATAGGGGTTTCCTTGAGAATTGGTAGGCGTGTATTGAGGACGGACAGTTGTGTTGGGCACATCGGGTGAAACGCCAATATTACAGCTGATTCCGTATTCACCCCACTCTCCTCCTACTTCGGCTTTTACACGCACATCGTAGGTTTGACCGAGCGAAGTGCCAGAAATCCACTCCAGGCGAACCCATGGATTACCTCCTACGCGGGTGTATTCGGGAAGCACATTATTGTCTGAGTCGGTAAACTCCCAACGGTAGGCAGTGGCACCCGTCACTTGCTGGGCGCTGATAAAATCACTCAACTCATAGCCACCGGTATTACAGAAGTTCGCATGGACTTGCGTGAAGGGAACGTTGCCTTGAACGCCTACATTCACGGTGATTTGCTCGTCACAACCTTCGCCGTCAGAAACCAACACGGTGTAGTTACCGGGGAACAAGCCCGTGGCGGTAGGCGTATCTTGCATCAAGGGGTCGTTCCAACTGTAGCTGTATGTTCCTGAACCACCCGTGGCAACAACTGTTGCGGTACCATCGGCGTTACCCGGACCGGTTGCCGGGGTTGAGCTGCCTACAAGAACCAAATCGCAAAGTTCGCAGGGCTCTTCTCCTGTATTACCGCCAACACACTCGCCACAATCATCGAGGAAAGCTGTTCCGCCGAAGTCTCCGTTACAGTCAGCAGCACAGGGCGTCTCGCCAGTGTTTCCACCCACGCAGTCGCCGCAGTTATCAAAGAAGGCAGTTCCGCCGAAGTCACCGTTACAGTCGGCTACACAGGCAGTTTGACCGGTGTTTCCGCCAACACAATCACCGCAGTTATCGAGGAATGCTGTTCCGCCAAAGT
>SKUL01000026.1 GCA_007129985.1 Flavobacteriales bacterium | reverse complement strand
TTCCCAACAAGTGCGACCGTTACTATATTATACAAGCCGGACGTGGTGTGAGTTGGTCGAACGGTAATTACTTACCTCATTTTGCGATTTTAGATATGTCGCAGCCAAGTGGTTACAACGACCCTGATTCTTACGGTTTGCTCGTAGATATTGATGGCAATCCAATAAACAGCCAGTTTAGCTGTTACAACCTAGAGGAAGGCGTTAATGATTTTTTTGTAGTAGCATGGAACAATCAACCCTGCGCAATGGCCGTAACCGACGAAAATGATGATAAAACGAGATTTCTTTTTGTCAGTCAAGGTAAACGCTTGTTTCGGTATTTGATTGATGAAAACGGAATTCACTACGATCAATATAATGTGCTACAACCCTTTGCTGATCCATCATGGACTTCGGCAAATAGTTTTGTGCGAAGCGAAATGGAGCTGGTCAGAACAGATTCCGGTCACAGGCTTGCTACAGCCTATAGAGTAACAGATACTCCTCAACCATTTTCGGTTTCCTCCCAGTTGGTTGAAGCAAGCGATGGCCCATATTCCTTCACTATATCTGTGGCATCCAACGCTTTTTGCGACAATGCCGCCAATTATACTGTGTATGTAAATGGTGTAGTTGACGTAACCGGTAGCTTGCAGAATATAGCTTGTGGGGGCACCATTGGCCCTATAGCATTGGGCGGATGTGCGGGACTTTCAGGTTCATCGCCTTGTGAGATTGAAGTTGAGATCAGCTCACCTGGCGGGAATTTCGCTGACTTTACAACCTGGTTGATTCAGGACGAAAACGAGGCTACCGTGTTATCTGGTGGTCCACATTTTGTGCCGCTCGGCTCTGCGCATGTGATTTGGATAACCGATATTGATGAGGCTGGTTATGCCAGTAGTAATGAATCCGACAATCACGTTATATGGATGTTTTACTCATCTGGTACAGATCAACCGTATGTACATGGTCTGGAGTTTACGGGAAACCCGCAAATTGCGCGTGATGCAAGTAAATTATATGTAACCCACAACAGCACATCCAATCACCCTAACCCCATTGAATACTATGACCTGACCAACTCCTCAGCTGGTTTGCAGCCATTAATTGTGGCAAACGCACTTGATTTTGAAAGCTCCCAAATTGCCTCATTTTCCAACGGAATGCTCGTTTTTGCTACTGATGATAGGCTTGCTGCCCTTGTTGATCCGCACAGTCCAAACCCGCAAAATTGGATTGATCAGGCATTACCGGGGCTGAATTACGGAAGCTATTATCTGGAGGTTCCAAATCCCCCCGACGGAATAATTTGCCATGTCCTACCGAAAAGTATTACAGAGTTGGACTACTCAACATTGCCAGTTACTTATCCTTATGGTTCATTCACGGCGCAGACAACCGAATTGTGGGAGCCCAATTCTAACCCCTTTGATTTAAGCGTAAACGGTACAGTACGCATTGAAGAAGAGCTGGTAATACCCACAGGAGTTCACGTGACAATGGTTGATATGCGATTTGAATTTTACCAGAACGCCCGTGTGATTATTGAGCCCGGAGGAAGGTTAACCATGGATAACACCGTTTTCACCACAGGTCCTTGCCATAACGATTTGTGGCTTGGTGTAGAAGTACACGGCAATGCAAACCTTGCTCAAACCGCTGCCAACCAGGGATACCTGAGCATGACCAACAACAGCGTGATTGAGAACGCCTATGTAGGCGCCATGGCATCAAGTCGTGAAGGGAGCTTTGATCCCTTTCCGGCCAGTATTCAAACCAATGAGTTTGGGGGTGGTATTATAAGGGCAACCGACAGCCGATTCAGAAACAACCAGCGCGGTGTAACTATTACGCGTTATCAACAACCTCTAGGGCTAAACGCTTGCATGTTCACTAATTGCGATTTTGTAACCGATGCCATGTTGAACGATCCTGAGTTGTTGCCATTGGCTCACGCTGTTCTTTTCAGGGTATCCCAAATACGTTTTCGCAACAGCTCTTTTCGAAATACGGTAGAGTTCAGTGAAATGCCTATTGCAAATCGCGGTACAGGAATTCTCTCAGTTAGCGCCACATTCAGAGTCGAAGGTCAAAATGCCGTTTACGAGTCAGCTCATGATAACTTGCCCATTTCTGATAACGTGCACCAAACCTTTTACCGGCTCAATACTGGTATCATCTCAATCGGCGAAGAAAGTCACCCGTTCAGCGTTTCCAACATGGAGTTTCAACTGAACCGAACAGGCATTATAGTTTGGGGCTCTTGTTTTGAGACGATTACCTTCAACAATTTTGAAGTTCCTGAAGCAAGTCCTGATTATCCCTCTACCAATTTTACCCATAACATTGGGGTTTATCTCTTGAACAGTTACCTCTTTACCGTGGAAGAAAATTACTTCTTTTCTACTCTGGAGCAAACGCGCAACGGAGGTTTGGTGGTTGACAACAGTAGCATGGGCGATTTACCGGTGGAAAATGAAGTGTACAGAAACCAGTTTCATGCCTTGAACTTTGGTATTGGTGTAGTGCGCGATAACCGCGGAGAAACAGCCCAGGCCGGTCTGCAAACCAGATGCAACATATTTACAGCAATGGATAGATCGGATATTGTTCTACAACCACTTAGTGAGTGGCGGGACGATCAAGGAGCGCCATCCTCTGCTCAGGACTTGACCAATAATGTATTCTCTATACCTTCATATTCATGTGCCAATCTATACCGTGATGTGCGAGTGAGCAATGAATATGGTATCCTGACTAATCCTACACAAGGCTTAATGTTTCGGTATCATCACTTGGATGACCCTATTTCCACACCACAAATGGATTATCTCCACCCTGATTGCCCCCAGCCCAATATGGAGAATGTGTTGACAGCAACGTATTTGCAAGTACCACTTGACTATGAAGAGTATTGCAGGTCTAACTTCACACCTTTGGGAGAGGAAAAACACCCGATTGCAACTTTTCTGTCCGCGCGCGGTGATGCCGAGACTCACCTAACATCTGCACTCGCCATCTATCAGGCAACCATTGATGGAGGTGAAACAGAAGATATTATGGATTTGTTGCAAAACATTCACAACGAAGAATCTGCCTATTTGCGGGATTTGTTGCTGGCTCGTTATCCCCTGAGCCGGGAAGCACTGATGGCAGCCATTGAGGCGGCTGAGTCTTTTGACCCCTGGCACCTCACACAGGTACTTGTAGCCAATTCTCGCCTTCCGGGAGATGTGTATCGTTTCTTGCATGAACATGAAATTTTACCTCCGTTCTTCATGCAATTTGTAGACGATGCACAGACATCCGGAATTGCCGGTCTGAGAATTTTACTGCAAGCTGAAATAGCGGCACGGAGCTATGAAAAATCCGTAGCCGAACGCGCCATTCACCGCCACTTTCTTCATCACCCTGACACCATTGAAAGCGCAGAATGGATGAGTTATGTGCAAGAGCGCAGTGATGACTACTACAAGCTTTATAGGGTTAGCGCATACAACGACCTGCAGCAAAGTGGACTCGCTCAACAATTACTGGACTCGCTTGATTTAGAACCCGTATTGAAAGACTGGAAACAGTTTGTGATAGATTACTCATCAAGCGACACGGTGACATCAGCGCAAATCAATACGGCATGGGATTTTTTCCAAAATGAACCTATTGTACATGGAAACGCCTGGGGATGGTTGTATGCCCATGGTGAGTCAGATAGTCTGCCAGCGTTTCTGATAGAAGACGAACCGAGGAGTTTCCGAAAACCAAAATCTCAGAGAAACAATGTACCTGAGCGCTACCTTCAGGCGTGGCCCAATCCCACCAAAGACCGGGTAGTGCTTACCTACCCCAAAGAGGCCGGGGGGCTGGGTATGGTGCAAATCTTTAACCTGGATGGCAGGCTTGTCCGCGAGTTTGCCGCCAGCGATGCAGGATTTCAGGAAATTTACGTTACCGGATGGCCCGCAGGAATCTACATCGCCAAGCTTATCGTAAACAACAAAGATTTTGATACGGTAAAACTCAGCGTTGTGAAATAAACCGCTTCTCGAATAGCTGTAATGAAAAGCCGGTCTCCGAAAGGGGATCAGTTTTTTTGCACATGGAGTGCGATAGACTGCTCTTAAGAGTGTAGGAGTAATCTAGAATTTAATCCCCCAACAACGGCACAAGGCCCTCGAGTTGGATGCCTCTGGAGCCTTTTACGAGAATAAGCTTACCCAAGGGCCGGTTTGTATTGAGATACGAACCGGCCTTTTTTGTGTCTTCAAAGGCAGCGAAGGGGAGTGCTGTTTTCTCAATAGCATGGCAAAAGGCCGACCCGACGAATATTCCCCCGAGACCCAGTTTATGCACAAGCTGTGCAATACGGATATGCTCAGCTTCCTCATCGGCGCCAAGCTCCAGCATGTCACCCAGAATGCACATTTTGGATAGTTGGGTCGAAGTGCGCGCCAGCTCATTGAGTGCAGCTTCGGTGCTGGTAGGGTTGGCGTTGTAGGCATCCATTATCAGCGTATTAGAACCTGCCATAACCACCTGTGAGCGATTGTTGTCGGGGGTATAGTTCGCCAGTGCATCCGAAATGGCCTTGCTGTCCACACCAAAATGATGGGCTACGCACACAGCGAGCATAAAGTTGGGCAGGTTGTAGGTTCCGCTGAGTTGTGTTTGGATGGTATCTGATTCGAAATGGTCCGATTTCCAGCGAAAAGCCATACAGAGTTCACTGCCTGTGCTTTCTCCGCAAACTGACGCTTTACTTTCCATGCTCGTGGCGTAGGTAATGCGCTCCATTCCTTCCGACATCTCCATCAACACGTCATCGTTGCAATGCACGAACAGTTTACCCTTGCGGGTGCGCTGATAGTCGTACATCTGCCCTTTGGCCCTACGCACGCCCTCTTTTCCGCCAAAGCCTTCGAGGTGTGCGGAGCCAATGTTGGTGATAATACCAAAATCAGGCTCGGCAATTCCGCACAGTTCGCCAATATCATTGGGTTGGTTGGCTCCCATTTCAATAATGGCGATTTGCGCATCGTCTCTCATAGCGAGCAAGGTGAGGGGCACACCAATATGATTGTTGAGGTTGCCTTTTGTGGCGTGTACACGAAAAGTCGGTGCAAGCGCAGCAGCCATCAGCTCTTTGCTGGTGGTTTTACCATTGCTTCCTGTGAGTCCAATTACCGGAATACTAAATTGCCGGCGGTGATTTGTAGCCAGTTTTTGGAGCGTTTCTAGTACCGAATCCACGCGAATAAAGCGGTCATCCCAATCTTTGGGGTCTTCGTCAATCACGGCATAATGGCTGCCTTCTTTCAGGGCTTGTGCAGCGAATGTATTTCCGTTGAAGCGTGCTCCTTTCAGTGCGAAAAACATGCTTCCTTTCACGATGTTGCGTGTATCGGTGCAAACTCCGTTGCCCTCTTTGAAACGCTTGTAAAGCTCTTCGATAGACATATGGGCTAAAAATAAACAACCCCGACCTCAGTGGTCGGGGTTGTTAACGAATTTTATTGACTGTTCCCGGTTAATTCGCCCCAAGTCCGCGAGGGCTACCCACACGTGCCATGGCACATCGGAAACCAATGGTTGCCGTTGACTGGCGTTCATCCAGAAAACGACGAGTTCCGGGGTGGAGGTAGTAAGCTCGGTCTCTCCATGAACCACCTTTGTAAACACGTGCGCGGTTACTCACGAGAGTTGCTGTTTGCCAGTCGTACATCATGTTGCCTTCAGGTGCCTCCTGCGCAAAGTAGATGCTTGAGCGGTGGTCACCATCGAGGAAGTCAATGTTATCGGCAATTTGGTAATTGCGGCGATCAATGTTTTCTTCCTGGGTTACATTTCGCATACGAAGCTGACCGGGAGTCTGTACCACAAAGTCGGAGATACCTTTCAACAATTTTGGGGCAATGCGTAGGTCAGTAGATTTGATAAGATCCACACCATCCTGAATGCGCATGTAAGCAGCGTCATCCTTACGCGCTTCCAAAAGTTCGTTTGCCTCCTCTGCATAGTTCACCAGTGTTTCAAGGAGCTGATCTTCTTCGGGAACCAACCGGTTTTTGGTTGACTCACCAAATTTGTCGAGGTATTCCTGAATTCCTTGAACATCGTAAACCACAACGTCAAATTTATCCTCGATAGCACCGTCACTGTTGAGCACTTTGGTTTGGAAAACATTTCCACGGTATGGGTTGAGGTCATCCTTGTCTTCCGGTGAGAGCGGACGATATACGTCCATCACCCATTCACTCACATTACCTGCCATGTTGTATAGGCCGTAATCATTTGGGGCGTAGCTAAAAACAGGAGCAGTAATATCGGCGTTGTCGTTCAGACTTCCAGCTACACCCATGTAGTCTCCACGTCCGCGTACAAAGTTGGCCATCATATCACCATAATAGCGGCTGTTATTGTCCCCGTTTCGCACAAAGTGCCCATTCCAGGGATAAATTCTCCGTTCATTAATCAATTCCTGATAGGAGTTTCCAACGAGACCGAATGCAGCAAATTCCCATTCAGCTTCGGTTGGCAGCCGGTAACGGGGAAGAAGAATACCATCTTCCATACGAACGTTACGGGTTTCGCGGTTGGGGTTAAAGTCAATCAATCCATCCACGCGCTTTCCGGCTTCGTATTGGCCGGCGAGGTATGCATCCGTCGAAAAGTTTTCTTCATTCGTTTGCTGCGGGAAATGCTCAAACAGACCTTCGCGTATGAGGATAGCCTCATTTACGCGGTCGGTTCTCCACGCGCAAAAATCGTTCGCCTGAAGCCAGTTTACACCTACAACCGGATAATCGCGATAGGCAGGGTGGCGCAAATAGTACTCTACGTATGGTTCATTGTATGCGAGCTTGCTTCTCCAAACAAGGGTGTCGGGGAGGGCTTTTTTGTAGATTTCCGGGTAGTCCATTCCGTACACTCGACGCAGCCAGTAGAGGTATTCCAACCAATAGAAGTTGGTAACCTCGGTCTCGTCCATATAGAAGGACGAGACGGTTACACGTCGTGGCATGTGATGCCATTCGTACATTACGTCTTGTTCGGCACGCCCCATCGAGAATGTTCCCCCTTCGATGAGTACGAGGCCTGGCCCGGTTTCTTGCTCCAGAAAGGGAGCCTTCTCGAAACCACCGTTTCTTTCGTCGTTGTAATTCCAGCCTGTTGCTCCTGATTGCTCATAATTACACGAGCTCATCAGCGCAGCGATACCGCCGGTAAGCATAACTCCAAAAAGGAAGCTTTTCACGGATTGTTTCATGGCTATGGTTTTGCAGATTTGTCTTAACTAACTAAAAAGAGGGGCAATTTATTACCCGGAACTTTCTTTTGGCAGGCTTGCAGTTGAACTGATAAGCAGCAGAAATTTCGTGCGAGCCACCGGTTCCGATGCCCAAGCGGTTCAGCGTAAGGTCGTAGCTGTAACCGAAGCGAATTGAATTGGTTTGAACCCCCAACATGATAATTAAAGCGTCTTCCCATCGGTACCAGGCACCCAGTACAAAGGGATACTTGTTTACGTACATTCCCAGATTAAGTTGCTGAAAATCTCCTTGCACCATATAAAGAATATTGGGAGAGAGTGTTACGTCACTGTCACGACCTCCTACAGGGTAAGTGGCTCCTGCGTGTGCAGTCCAACGACGCGGCAGGCGACTTGTACCCACTATCAGCGATTCGTTGGGCTGAGTGAGGTGGTGTGTGGCAAATCCAAAGAAATAGGTTTCATTAAAAAGCAAAAGACCACTGGAAAAGTCGATGTTGCTCACGGTACCTCCACGAGGGAGATCTTGCGTAGCATAAATAAACCCTTGACGAGTGTCTATCTGGTCACCAAACTTCAGCTTATTCCAGTCAAGAGACTTATTAAAATAGGTCACTTCAAAACCGGCTTTGATAGACCATGTTTTGGAGATTGGACGTTGGTACGAATAGATACCGCTGATGCGGGTATTGGTGAGTGTTCCTGTTCCCGCAACATCATTGGTGACCAACAGACCCAAACCTCCTGAAAGCGGATCTACGTGCTGATCATAGGACGCACTGTAGGTTACAAAGTTTCCGGAAATTGCCGGCCACTGGTTGCGATAATTCATCACAAGCCGTGGGCAACGGGCACTACCGGCAAAGGCAGGATTCAGGTACAGAGGATTCGCATAGAACTGGGAAAATTGCGGGTCCTGGGCCTTCCCTTCCTCTTGCCAGAATATTGTAAGTACCACTGTTACAAGTGCTACCGGCAAATATCTTCTCAACATATCGCTCAAATGTGCAATTTTTTGAAGCTCCAATAATACGAATTATTTTGAAATGCCATCATTCGTTAAAATTGCAGCAATATTATTTTTGACTGTGCGTTTAGGCAATGTTTACTGTGAAAATGACGTCCAAACTAACGCGGCAAGATAACCATTTTTAGAGGTACAATGAGAAATTGGCGTTTTTATCTGTCCTTTTTAGGGGGGCTACTGGTGATTTTGCCGGAGGCTGGCTTCGCTCAGCGCTCACGCACAGACACTCCTGCGCGAACGGAGACGCGAGGAGAAGTAAGTGGTTACCTGCTTCAGTGGGAAGGCATCAGTGAGGAAAAGCTCTCTGAAACGGCTTCTATGAAGCTTTTGATGTTGAAAGGAGCTCAATATCGGCTTGAGCACCACAAAAATCCAATCGTGTTTTTTGACGTGCCCGTTAATGGGCGTCCTGAACGACTGAATGTGACACTAACCGATATGGTATTTGAGCCGCTCACCTCGGCAGAGGTAGCTGCACTTGATAC